>CANFIC010000389.1 GCA_947446685.1 Burkholderiales bacterium | reverse complement strand
GGCCATAGGCATGCACCATGATGAAAGCCAAACTCCGCTGACCCAGGCCTTGCTGCAAGGCCTGGGCCGGAATGTTCAGTTCTTTATCGATGTCGACGTAGACAGGCTGCAACCCGGCGGCCTTGATCACCTTTGTCAGTGCCGGGCAGGCCAACGCTGGCAGCACCACTTCATCGCGATGGGGAGATTGCAGCGCCAGCAGTTCCAGCGCGATCTGCAGTCCGCTGCTGGCCGAATTGAGCAGCAGGGCGTGTGCATCGAATTTGCTGCTGAACCAATCACTCAGTCTCGCTTCGCTGGACGATTGGCTGGCCAGGCCAAGCGCCCCGCCCAGCCCGGCCCAGAGCTCGCGCTGTCCCCATTCACGCAGTCCGAGCCTCAGGCCCATGGCCTGACCTTTTGCCAACGTTGGCTGACTCTGCCCCTTTGCAGGGCCAGCCAGGGGCTCATGTCGTACCAGCGAAAATAGGCATCTCTGACCAGGTGCTGCAGAAATGCCGGGTGCGAGCCCTGGGTTTGTTCGGACCAGCGGTCGGTGGTGGGTTCGCGCCAGATGGTCGACGGGCCGGCAATCGAAGCGGGTGCTGGCAAGCCGCATTCATAGCAATAGGCCAGATAGGGCAGGTTGCAGCCATTGAGGGTGGCGACTTCTTGCTGGAAGTCGCTGCGGCCGACCGTCGGCTCGACGACGTAGAACAGACCGTCGCGGTCATCGCGCTTGTATTCCATGCTTCCCATGCCCTGGAATCCGACCGCGGTAAAGAAGCGCTCGGTCATCGAACGCAACTCGGCATCCGCTTCGGGCGCGGCCATACAACTCGCCGTTCCGCCGACCTGTGGTGGCCAGGCGCGCAGCTTGCGGCCGGTAAAACTGGCCACGGCCTTGCCTTCGCCACCGATGTATTGAAGGCAGAAGTAGATCGCATCGTCGCCGCCGGCGATCCATTCCTGGACGATCAAATCAGGCAGGACCGGTGAGATTTCCTTGAACAGCGATGTCGCCTCATCGGCCGAGTTGACGACATAGGCTTTTTTGAACTTCGCACCGTAGCCGGCGTATTTCAAACCCGGTTTGAGCACGCAGGGATAGCGCAATGTCTGCAGCCGGCCGAGGTCGTCGCTGCTGCGCAAGCGCACCGCAGGCGGAATCGGCAGGCCATGGCGCTCGGTATGGGATTGAACCCCTTCCTTGTGGGTCAACTCGAGCATCAGCGGATGGTCTCCGAGCCTGAAGTGAAATCGCGGCAGCAGGCGCTCGCGGGCTTCCGAGACCACCCGGACGGCCTCTTCCTCGGTCAGAAAAAGGACGGGCTTGCCGCCAATTTCGTCCGCCAGGGCAAGCAAACGCTCGGGCAGATTGGCATACAGGTCGACCGTGCTGCGCTTGACTGCATAGCGTGAGCGCATCGCCTGGCCGCCAAGGTTTTTTGCCAATACCGCCACCCTGACACCTTGCCGGCCAAGACTGCGGACGATGCCCAGTGCATTCAGCCCGGCACCGACGACCACTGCCCATTCATTGTTTTTCATATGTTGTTCTGTGCCATTGGAGTCAGGCTGAAAGGCCAGCGACTCAATAACCGTTCAGGAACGCCGAAATCTGCCAGCACCTGGCGAATTTCCTGCAAACCTTCCTTGTCGATCAGCAGCACATAAGCTGCATAGACAAACACTCCGACAGCAGCACAAGTCGCCAGCAGCGCCAGGGCTGGTATCTGCAAGGGCTGCAGCAGTTGACGTGCCCCGTAGACCGCCAGAACCATCACAACCGATCCAGCCATTGGCTGGCGGACGCCTTGCCAGAACTGTTTGATGCCAAGTCCTGAGGCTCGCAAGGCATCACGCAAAAGCCAGCTTGCCAGCAGCGGATAGACCAAAGCCCAGGCAATCCCGATCCCTTGCAGACCAAATTGCCAACCTCCGATCGCCAGACTCAAAGGCATAACGAAGGCGCACATGAGGTTGTAGCGCACCAGTTGTCTGGCGCGGCCAGTCGAAATCAGCAACTGCGCCTGCAGATTGGCGATCGTTGCAACCGCTTCGCTGATGCAAAGTGCCTGCATCGGCAGCACGGCTTCGCTCCATTTGCTGCCCAGCAATACCTGTACCAGTTCAGCCGCCAGGATCGCGATGCCCGCCAGCAGCGGAAAAGTCAAGTAAGCCACGCCGCGCGTCAACCTCAGCTGTACTGCTTGCAACTTTGACAAGTCTTGCTGCACGCGGGCAAATACCGGTGACGCGATGCTGGTGACCAGGCCGGAGATCTGCGAAGTAGGAAGGCTGGCAATGCTGCGGCTGACGTCGTAAATGCCAACCGCCCGCTCGCCCAACAGCTTGCCGACGATCAATTTGTCCGCGTTCATATAGACATGCCAGAGCACCCTGGTGAAGGTGATCTCAACGCCATAACCGAGCAGGGTGCGACCGCCTCCTGGCTTGAGTGGCCAAGTCGGTCGCCAACTGCTGACGCGCCAGAACCATAGGGTGGCGAAAGTCTGGCCAACAAAAAAGCCACCGACGATGGACCAATAGCCAAAACCTAGCGCAGCCAGTGGGATCGTCACCGCGGATTGAATCAAGGCGCAGCAGACACCCAGCCACAGCACGGTTTGAAAGTGCAGTTCCCGGCGCAGTAGAGCGACCGGAACCGTATTCAAGGCGCCGAAAAAGAAGCCAAAGCCCAGCACTGCCAGCAAGCGCTGCAGCGCCGGCATATTGAAAAAATCGCTCACCGGCCAACTGATGGCGATCACCAGCAGGCACAGGAAACCGCTTGCCAGCACCGAAATGGCGAAGCAGCCGTTGAGTTCTTCCTTGCTCACCTGCTTGCGCTGGACGATAGCCGCGCCGAGACCGATTTCGTTGAAGAATCCGATCAATCCTGTGACCGTGCTTGCCATCGCCATCAAGCCGAAATCTTCGGGCGTCAGCAGGCGCGCCAGCAGCAATGTCGAGCAGAGGGAAATGATCTTGGCCAAGCCAGCGCCGATGCTGTTGGCCCCGACCGCGCGGACCACGAGGCGTCGCAGGCCGTCACTCATGGTGTTGCTCTTTTTGGTCCGACTGTGACAAGTCGCGCAGGCGGGCGTGTATCGATGGCGCAGGGGGCATCATTGGGGTTCCTCATCGGTTCAATCCAGGGCAAGACTGCGGTGAAATGCCGCTCGACCGCACCGCTGGCGCGTTTCAAAGCGGCCCGGGCTCGAGCAGGATGAGTCAGTTCGCCCGCAGCAATCACAGACAGCCAATGGGCCGCCAGACTTGCAGCATCGGTGGCGAGCAGCAATGCGTCTTCTTCGACCAGGATTTGGTAGACGGGAAAGGAGGGATAAGTGGTGTTCCATCCCGGCATGACCGTGACTGCGCGCTCGAATCCCAGCGGCTCCAGCACGTTGTGGTCAACGCCCACATGGGCGACTTTGGCTGCAGCGTAGAAATCACGCAGATCTCCCATCGTGTCAAGGACCAGGCAGTCGCAACCGGTGGGAATGACGGACTGCCCGATGGCTGACCGGTACTGGGTGGTCAAGCCGCGCTGATCCAGCAACTGGCGCAGCAACAGCATCCGCTCTTGCACCTCTGGGTGGCGCGGGGCCAGCACGAGCAGCGCATCGGCATGGATGGTCTTGACAATGCAGAAGGCATCGAGCACCGCGTTTTGTTCGGCCTCACTGGTGACGCAGCCTGCCACCACGACCGGGCGTGCAGCGTCCAGCAAGGCTTTCAGCAAATGCGGGCTATGGGCTAG
>CANFIC010000388.1 GCA_947446685.1 Burkholderiales bacterium | reverse complement strand
TTGCCGCTTATTACGAAATCGATGCCGCCAGCCCGGATGCCCGTCAGGGACGTTGGCTGACCGGACCCGGCAAGGCCTTGTTTGATGCGATCGAGGCGGCGCTGGGAACCCTGCCGATCGTGGCCGAAGACCTTGGTTTCATCACCCCCGATGTGCATCAATTGCGCGACGGCTGCGGCTTTCCCGGCATGAAGATTCTGCAGTTCGGTTTTGGTGCCGACGGTCAGCATGAATTCCTGCCGCATATGTGGCCGCGCCGTTGCGTGGCCTATACCGGCACCCACGACAACGACACGGTGCAGGGCTGGTGGCAGCATGCAAACGACCGCGAACGGGCTTTTGCCGGCTCCTACCTGGCTTGTGGCGATGCCGATGTGCATTGGGCAATGATCCGCGCCTGCTGCAACTCGGTGGCGAATCTGGCGGTTTTTCCGCTCCAGGATGTGCTCGGCCTGGGCAGCAGCCACCGGATGAACATCCCCGGCGTGCTCGGCGGCAACTGGGGCTGGCGCTTTAGCTGGGCCATGCTCGGCAAAGACGCGAGCCGGGTGCTCGGCCTGATCACGGCGGCCAGCGGACGCGGCCCGATCGAACTGCTGCATCTGCCGGGCTGATCAGTCGCGGTCGCTCGGTTATCCTCGCCGGCATCGAAAGTAAGCTGCGATGAACATTACCGAAATTTTTCTGATCGCGATGCTGATCATCCTGACTGCACCCTATCTGGTGTGGCGTTTGTTCAAGCTGGATTACTTCGCGCCGCTGGTGGTGGTGCAGATCCTGACCGGCATCCTGCTCGGCCCGGGTGTGCTGGGCGCGGTTTTTCCTGGCTATTACAACTTTGTCTTCAATCCAGCGGTGATCCAGTCACTCAACGGCATTGCCTGGTGGGCGGTGATGCTGTTCGTCTGGATCGCCGGCATCGAGCTCGACCTGAAAGCCGCCTGGACCCACAAGCGCGAAAGTTCGGTGGCGGCCGGCTTGGCGTTGGGCATGCCGCTGTTGTTCGGCTGCATCGCCGCTGCCGCGATGCTCGTGATGCCGGGCTGGATCGGCCCGCGAGCGCTGACCTGGCAGTTCATTGCCGGGGTTGGCATGTCCTGCGCGGTGACCGCTTTGCCGATCCTGATTTTGCTGATGGAAAAACTCGAAATTCTGCGCACGCCGCTGGGGCAGCGCATCTTGCGCTATGCCAGCGTGGACGACATCGCGATCTGGGGCGTGCTCGCATTGATCCTGATGGACTGGGAGCGCATGGGTCGCCAAATCGGTTTCGTCATCGCTTTCATCGTGATCGGCGCGCTGTTCCGTCGCTTGATGACCCGGCTTTCGCAAAGCGACCGTTGGTATGTCGGCCTGATCTGGCTGGCGGCTTGCGGTTTCGGTGCCGATTGGTCAGGGCTGCATTTCATGGTCGGTGCCTTCCTGGCCGGCGCGGTGATCGATTCGGACTGGTTCGATCAGCAGCAACTCGATTCGCTGCGTCACCATGTGCTGCTGGTGATCATGCCGGTGTTCTTCCTCAGCACCGGGCTGCGCACCAACTGGGGTGTCGGTGGTACGGCGGTCTTCATCGCAGCAGCCTGGTTGCTGCTGGCCTCGGTCAGCGGCAAGCTGATCGGCGTGCATCTGGCCGGCCTTGCGCTGCGCTGGCAGCCGGGTGAAGCTTCATTGATCGGCTGGTTATTGCAAACCAAGGCGCTGATCATGATCATCTTCGCGAACATCCTGCTCGACAAACAGATCATCACCAACGAGACCTTCACCGCCTTGCTGCTGATGGCCGTGGCCAGCACGATGCTGACCATTCCGGTCGTCACGCCCAAGCTCAAGCGCATGGCGGGCCTGCTGGGCCGCAGTCATTGACTCATTCGAGGGGCGCAGTTCAATGGGCCGGCCTGACTTGGGTCAGCTTGCGCGACAGCACCTCGCGGGCGGTCTTGTAGCCGACCTCATAGAGTTCCTGGCGCATCTCTACGGGTAAGGCAAAGTCGACGGCCGAGACATCGCCGGTGTCGATCACGACCGTGTTATGCCAATGCTCGGCCTGGACATATTCGCGTGAGACCGCGTTCATGAAGGTCTGCACCAGCAACTGGATATAGGTGAACAGGGGCAGGAGCGACCTGGCCTTGACGCTGCTGCGGCGCACATGGCCGCGCAGCCGGAAACAAACGACCGGCGTTCCCTCGCCCGACCAGTCGCGATGCAGCGCATCTTCGGCCAGGATCACCCCATCGGTCATGATGTGGTTTTCATGAATCTTGAACGAGAACATCAACGGGATCGACATCGAGTAACGAACTGCCTGCGAGACTTTCAGGTCGGGGCTGGTCTGGCGGTTGAAGAGCACCGGTCCGCCGCCGTCGATGTCGGTCGCCAGCACATGCAGATCCATGCCCATGTCGGCAAAGCGCCGTCCTTCCAGCAACTCGTCGATCCATTGTTCGAAACGGTCGCCGTTGCAGAGTCCGCCGGTGCGCAACAGTGACAGCAGCGAATAGCCGCGGAACTGGCGGTAATCGGTCCCGAGCGACAAGTCGAGCATGCGCTTGTTGTCCCAGCCCGCCGCTGCCAGCGCCGCCACCACGCTGCCCCCCGAGACTCCGACGATATGGCGGTAGACCAGTTGCATATCCTCCAGCGCATGCAGGATGCCGACATGGCAGGGCAGGCGTGTCCCTCCACCGGAGAGGATGGGCACGATTTCATGGGTGGGTGGGTGGTGCAAGCTCATCTGAAAGACAAGGAACGATCGCAGACAGACTGGTTCAAGGCCTCGGACTGGAGGCCTTGATTGTGATCCCGCGGCCTGTCGGCGTCGAGTCTTGCCCCCCTGTTTACCCAGCCGCCTCCGGCCTGTGCGACCATCGGTGACCCGCAGTCTTTCACAAGCCATGGAACTCAGACAACTCCGCTATTTCGTCCGTACGGTTGAACTCGGCAGCATGGGCCGGGCGGCGGCCGATCTTGGCGTGGTGACATCGGCGCTGAGCCAGCAAATCAGCCGGCTCGAGGGCGAGCTCAGCGCCCGCTTGCTGCAACGCACGACCACCGGCGTGATACCGACTGATGCCGGCATGGCCTTCTGGCGCCAGGCCCAGCTGGCGCTGCGCCATGTCGACGAAGCGGCGCGTTCGGCCCAGCAGGCACGCCTGTCCGGCCATGTCAGCATCGGCCTGGCGCCGTCGACCGCCTCGGTGCTGGCCTTGCCCTTGATGGCTGCGTTGCGCTTGCGCTATCCCGACATCCGCATCCATTTGGTGGAGAGTTTGTCGGGCAACCTCGCCGCGATGCTCAATGCTAGGCAGCTTGACCTGGCGGTGCTGTTCGAGACCGAAGGTGCCAAGCGCTTGAGCGTGACGCCGCTGCTCGATGAAAGCCTGTTCCTTATCGGTTCGCCCGACTTGGCTGGCATGCCGCGCGGCAAGCAGGTCAGGCTCAAGGCGATCGGTGCGCTGCCCTTGATCCTGCCCAGCGGCAGCCATGGGCTGCGGGCGATCGTGGCGACTGCCTTCGCAAAGGCGGGCTGCGAACCCAATATCGTTGCCGACATCGACGGCTTGGCGATCCTGATGGACGCCGTGCGGGCCGGACTGGCCGCGACGATACAGCCGGGCGCGGCGAGCTCGCGCCTGCCCGCCGACGCGCTCAGGCTGGTGCGGGTGACTGACGCCGGTGTGCGTCGGCGCAACCTGCTTGCCAGCCTGTCGGACGATGAGTTGTCGCCGGCGGCCCTGGCCGCAAGAGTCG
>CANFIC010000387.1 GCA_947446685.1 Burkholderiales bacterium | reverse complement strand
GTGTTCGATCGCTATTTGCAAACCGACCGCAGTCGCGAGCGCTTCTCCAAAATTCTCTGATGTTAGATGCTGCCTTGGCGGGCTCTGCCGTCCTGATGGGCTTGGCCGGTACGCCGCATTGCCTTGCCATGTGCGGCGCTGCTTGTACCGCCCTGACCGGTCGCAGTCGGCAGGCCTTGCTGGCGTTTCAAGCGGGCCGTTTGATCAGCTACGCGGCGCTGGGCGCGCTGCTTGCGGCGAGCGTGAAATGGCTGGCGCAACTCGGTCAGGCGTCGGCCTTGCTGCAACCGGTCTGGGTCCTCCTGCATGTGGCTGCGCTGCTGCTTGGATTGACCCTGGTCTGGCGTGGCCGGCAACCGGCTTGGTTGGAAGGGCTCGGCCATCGGGTCGCCAGTCAGGTCTCTATTCCCGTCAAGTCCTTGAGCGCCGGCCAGATTGCTTTGGCCGCGCCGGTACGCTCAGGATTGTTCGGCTTGGCTTGGGCTGCATGGCCTTGCGGCCTGCTGCAATCAGCCTTGCTGCTGGCGGCGCTGGCTTCCGGACCCGCCCAGGGTGCTGGCGTGATGGCGGCTTTCGCTCTGGCCTCGGGTCTTGGGCTTGTCGTTGGACCCGCATTGTTGATGCGACTGCAAGCTCGCGGCGGCGGAAATGCCGGCATGCATTGGGCCGTCCGCTTCAGCGGCCTGGGCCTGGCGGCAGCATCCGCCTGGGCTCTGGGTCATGGCCTTTGGCAGCAAATTGCTGCTTTTTGCCTCTGACCGTGTAGACAGCTTCGCCTAAATTTATTGACAAAGCGCAGGTCCATCAAAGGCATCAGCTTGGTGCAAGCCTGGCTGGCATAAAATCCTGTCTTTCAGTTTTCCCAACCACGCTCTGCGGAGACGACGACAAATGTATCAACACATCCAGGTGCCCGAAGGCGGGCAGAAGATCACTGTCAACGCTGACTTTTCGATCAACGTTCCCGATCACCCGATCATTCCCTTCATCGAAGGTGATGGCACTGGCCTCGATATCACGCCGGTGATGATCAAGGTGGTCGATGCGGCGGTCGCCAAAGCCTATGGCGGCGCCAAGCAGATCCACTGGATGGAAGTCTATGCCGGCGAGAAGGCGACCAATGTCTACGGCCCTGATGTGTGGCTGCCGGCCGAGACGCTTGATGTCCTGAAGGAGTACGTGGTTTCGATCAAGGGCCCTCTGACCACGCCGGTCGGCGGCGGCATCCGCTCACTGAATGTGGCGCTGCGTCAGGAACTCGACCTCTATGTCTGCCTGCGTCCGGTCTGCTATTTCCCCGGCGTTCCTTCCCCCGTCAAGGAGCCGCACAAGACCAATATGGTGATCTTCCGCGAAAATTCGGAAGACATCTACTGCGGCATCGAATTCGAAGCCCAGAGCGACAAGGCCAAGAAGTTGATCAAGTTCTTGCAGGATGAACTTGGCGTCAAGAAGATCCGTTTCCCCGACACCTCGGGCATCGGTATCAAGCCGGTTTCGAGCGAAGGCACCGAACGTCTGGTCCGCAAGGCGCTTCAGTACGCCATCGACAACGACAAGCCCAGCGTCACCATCGTGCACAAGGGCAACATCATGAAGTACACCGAAGGTGGCTTCCGTGATTGGGCCTACAACCTGGCCATCAACGAGTTCGGTGCCGAACTCATTGACGGTGGCCCATGGTGCAAATTCAAGAACCCGAAGACCGGCAAGGACATCATCGTCAAGGACGTCATTGCCGACGCCTTCTTGCAGCAAATTCTGCTGCGCCCGGCAGAGTACTCGGTGATCGCCACCTTGAACTTGAACGGTGACTATGTCTCTGACGCGCTGGCTGCCCAGGTCGGTGGCATCGGCATTGCTCCCGGCGCCAACCTCAGCGATTCGGTGGCTGTGTTTGAAGCGACCCATGGCACTGCGCCCAAGTACGCCGGAAAGGACTATGTGAATCCGGGCAGCGAGATTCTTTCGGCAGAAATGATGTTGCGCCACATGGGTTGGTTTGAAGCCGCCGACCTGATCATCAGTTCGATGGGCAAGTCGATCCTGAGCAAGCGCGTGACCTATGACTTTGCCCGTCTGCTTGACGGCGCGACGCAAGTGTCATGCTCGGGCTTTGGTCAGGTGATGATCGAGCATATGTAACTTCAAGCCCTTCCGGGCGCCCGCAATTGAACCCTGTTCCCCATGAAGGAGCAGGGTTTTTTTATGGGCTGGGAGGAAATACGGCTTGCGAAACTGGCCAATAGCGCAAGATGCCAGATGCCCTTGATCAGCGGGGGGCGCTCCCAGTCGATAGAATCAGCCCATGCCAGATTTACCCAATCAACCACCCAAGCCGCCAGGCAACAACCCGGGCCGCGATGACGCCGCGGGCACCACCACGGTGGAGCGCCTGCCGCAAAAAACCGAGCCGCCGCATCTTTACCAGGTGCTGCTGCTGAATGACGATTTCACGCCGATGGAGTTCGTGGTGATGGTTTTACAGGAATTTTTTCGTCATGATCTGGAGACGGCAACCCATATCATGCTCAAGATCCACCATGAAGGTCGGGCGGTATGTGGTGTCTTCAGTAAAGACGTCGCAGCGACCAAGGTCGATTTGGTGCTGGCCGCCGCAAGGCGTGCCGGCCATCCTTTGCAGTGCATTTTGGAGGCCGCATGATTGCGCAAGAGCTTGAAGTCAGCCTGCATATGGCGTTTGTCGAAGCGCGCCAGCAGCGCCATGAGTTCATCACCGTCGAGCATTTGCTGATGGCCCTGCTGGACAACCCGTCCGCCGCTGAGGTACTGCGTGCCTGTTCGGCCAACCTCGACGACCTGCGCAAGAGTCTCGGGCAGTTCATCAAGGAAAACACACCGACCGTTGGCGGGATCGAGGAGGTTGACACCCAGCCGACCCTTGGGTTCCAGCGCGTCATCCAGCGCGCCATCATGCATGTCCAGTCCACTGGCAGCGGCAAGAAGGAAGTGACCGGAGCCAATGTGCTGGTGGCGATCTTTGGCGAGAAGGACTCGCATGCGGTTTATTACCTGCATCAACAAGGGGTCACCCGGCTCGATGTGGTGAACTTCATTGCCCATGGCATCAAGAAGAGCGAACCGCCTGAGCCGCCCAAGGGCCAGGATGGGCATCCAGCCGAGACTGAGCGGGAGGATGCTGAAGCCCAGGGCAAGGGTACGCCGCTGGACCAGTTCACCCAGAACCTGAACCAACTCGCGCGTGACGGCAAGATCGATCCCTTGATCGGCCGCGAGCCCGAGGTCGAGCGGGTCGTGCAGATCCTCTGTCGCCGGCGCAAGAACAATCCGCTGCTGGTGGGTGAAGCCGGTGTCGGCAAGACCGCGATCGCCGAAGGCCTGGCATGGCGCATCACCGAGGGAGCAGTGCCCGATGTGCTGGCGGAGTCGGTGGTCTATTCACTCGACATGGGCTCCTTGCTGGCTGGGACCAAATACCGGGGCGATTTCGAGCAGCGGCTGAAGGCCGTGCTGAAACAACTGAAGGATCAGCCCAACGCGGTTCTCTTCATTGATGAAATCCACACCCTGATCGGTGCCGGTGCGGCGTCCGGCGGGACGCTGGATGCCAGCAACCTGCTCAAGCCGGCCTTGTCGTCGGGCGCGATGAAATGCATTGGTGCGACCACCTTTACCGAGTACCGCGGCATCTTCGAGAAGGATGCAGCGCTCTCGAGACGCTTCCAGAAGGTCGATGTGGCCGAGCCTTCGGTCGAGCAGACTGTCGAGATCCTCAAGG
>CANFIC010000386.1 GCA_947446685.1 Burkholderiales bacterium | reverse complement strand
GATGGCGGCGCCGGCTTGTACGGCCAGCTCGGCAGCTTCGGCGAAGTTGAAGGTATGCGGGCCCATCACGACCGGGCAAGCGCAGGCTGCGGCTTCGATCAGATTTTGCCCGCCCAGCGGTGCGAAGCTGCCGCCAAGCAAGGCGCAGTCGGCCAGACCGTAATAAAGCGACATTTCGTGCATCGAGTCGCCCAGCCAGACATCGGCACCCAGCGCGGATTCGGCAGGCTGATCCTGCCATTGGCTGCGCCGCGCCAGGTTCAGGCCGGCAAGGGTGATCAGATCGGCCACCGCATCAAAGCGTTGCGGGTGACGCGGCACGATCAGCAGCAAAGGACGAACTGCTTCAGGCAAGGCCTGCCAGGCCTGCAGCAGCAGCGCTTCTTCGCCTTCGCGGGTGACAGCCGCCAGCAAGACTTTGCGCTGCAGTAGTTGGTGCCAGCGGCGCCCCTGTGCCAACAGGCCGGCATCGACTTGCAGATCGAATTTCAGATTGCCCTGGACCAAAGGGCTCGGTGCGCCGCTGGCGCGCAGGCGCTGGGCGTCGAGCAAGGTCTGCGCCAGCACCAGTTTGAGCCTTCGGGCCGCCGGTTGCAGCAGCGCGGCAAAACGCCGGCCGCGGCGCTCGCTGCGCGCTGACAGGCGGGCATTGGCCAAGGTCATCGGCAGGCCGATCCTTGCCGCTTCGAACTGCAGGTTGGGCCAGATCTCGGTTTCGATCAGAACACCCACCGCCGGTTGCCAATGGCGCAGGAAGCGCCGTACTGCGCCGGGCAGGTCATAGGGCAACCAGGCCTGGGCATCGCCTGGGGCCAGCAGTTCAAGACCAGCCGTACGACCGGTGGCGGTGCCGTGGGTCAAGAGCAAACGCAACCCAGGGGATTGCTCGCGCATGGCTGCGATCAAGGCGGCAGCGGCACGTGTTTCGCCCAGCGAGACGGCGTGAATCCAGACCCAGCCGCTGCTGCTGGCCGGCGCCCGGTACAAGCCCAGGCGTTCGCCCAGCCATTGCCTGTAGAGCGGCTCAGCTGCGCCGCGGCGCCAAAGCCGCAGCAGATAAAGCGGGGTCAGCAGGCGCAGCAGGCCGGCATAGACCTGGCGGCTGAGCGCCTCGAAGAAGGTTTCGCTCAAGCTCGGTCAATGCCCGGCAGCAAAGGTCGCATCGGGCTTGACCCGCTTCAGCTGCGCCAGCACATCATGCTGGATCCTGGCCAGTGCCTCGGGCGTATGGCCTTCGAAGCGCAGCACCAGCACCGGCGTGGTGTTTGATGCCCGTACCAGACCGAAACCGTCGTCATATTCAACCCGCAGGCCGTCGATCGTGACGAGTTCCCTGGCGCCCGGAAACTTGGCCACCTTGAGCAGTTTTTTGACTACGTCATGGTGTTCACCTTCGGCGCAGGGCACGTTGATTTCGGGCGTGTTGAAGCTGGTCGGCAAAGCGTTCAGCACCGCGCTCGGGTCGGCGAAGCGGGAGAGGATTTCAAGCAGCCGGGCGGCGGAATACATCGCGTCGTCGAAGCCGTACCAGCGTTCGCTGAAGAAGATATGGCCCGACAGCTCGCCGGCCAGCGGTGCGCCGGTTTCGCGCAGCTTGGCCTTGGCCAGCGAATGGCCGGTCATCCACATCAGGGGCCGGCCACCATGCTCGCGGATCCAGGGTGCCAGGCGCTGGGTGCATTTGACGTCGAAGATGATCTCGGCGCCGGGTTGGCGTTTCAGGATGTCGGCAGCGAAGAGCATGATCTGGCGGTCGGGCATGATCATCGTGCCGTCCTTGGTGACAATGCCAAGGCGGTCGCCGTCGCCGTCCAAGGCCAGGCCGAGTTCGGCATCGCAGGCATGGACGATCCGTTTCAGGTCTTCAAGGTTTTCGGGGCGCGATGGGTCCGGATGGTGGTTGGGGAAGTCGCCGTCGACTTTTGAAAAGATGTCGATCACCTCGCAGCCCAGCGCGCGCAGGATCGCCGGTGCCGTGGCGCCGGGGATGCCATTGCCCGAATCGACAACGATCTTCATCGGCCGCTTCAGCTTGCAGTCACTGATGATGCGCTGGGTGTATTCGGCCACGATGTCCATCGCTGCGGCACGACCGGCTTTCCCTTTTGGCGCCAGTTGGTAGTCTTCGGCCTCGATGCGGCGGCGCAGGGTCTGGATCTGTTCGCCATAGACGGCCGCGCCTTGCAGCACCATTTTGAAGCCGTTGTAGTCCTTCGGGTTGTGGCTGCCGGTGACCATGATGCCCGAGCTGCAGCCATGCTGGGCGCGGGTCGCTGCGACGTAATAAAGCATCGGTGTTGTGACCGCGCCGAGGTCGACGACATCGAGGCCGGTCGACTTCAGCCCGCGGATCAATGCGGCCACCAAAGAAGGACCCGAAATCCGCCCGTCGCGGCCTACGGCGACGGCTTTTTCACCCAGCAGTTTTGCTTCGGTGCCGAAGGCCCGACCCAGATGTTCGGCCATGGTTTCGTTCAGGCTGGTGCCGACAACACCGCGGATGTCATAGGCTTTGAAAATCGAGGCTTGAACTTGCATGGAATCCCTGGGGCTTAATGGCGATCCGCCATTGTAGGCAGGTGGCCTGTTCGCTTATGCTCCGGTGCAAATATGGCGAGGCCCCATGATCCGACATCACATCCTGCAACAACGCATCAGCACGCCGCTGGGTGAAATGCTCGCCGCGCGCAGCCAGGCGGGGCTATCGGGCTTGTGGTTCGAGGGCCAAAAACACCATCCTGGCGCACTCAATTTGCCAACTGCCGCAAGGGATCCGATCTTCACTGCATTGGAAAATGCACTGCAAGGCTATTTCGCAGGCGCAGCCTTGCCGAATGCGTTGCTTGCTCAACTGGACCCGGCGGGAACGCCTTTCCAACTGGAAGTTTGGCGTGCCTTGCTGCAGATCGAGTCGGGTCAAAGCGAAAGCTATGGCTCGATCGCCAAGCGCATCGGCCGGCCACAGGCCGTGCGGGCCATCGGCGGCGCGGTCGGGCGCAACCCGCTGTCGATCCTGATTCCCTGCCACCGGGTGCTCGGGGCAAACGGGCGGCTGACCGGTTATGCCGGCGGGCTGGATCGCAAGCTGGCGCTGCTGCAACTCGAGGCCGGAAAAGCCAACCAGTGAACCCTAGGCGCGCGGCGAGGCGGTCCAAGCCAATCGGCCTTGATCAGCATTTCGGCATCTGCTTGAACTCGCCATTCGGTGCGCAGTTGCGAACCCGCCCGGTGATACTGACGATGGCCCGGATCGCCTGCCCGTTGGGGTTGCTGACATCGATACTGCCGGTGCTGCTGACCAGGCCTTGCCGGGCTTGAAAGCTTATATTGCCAACATTTGAGTGCAGACTGACTTGCTGGCTCAGCGGCAGCCATTGCAGCTTGATCGGGGCTGCCGGGGCGGTGCATTGCGCCTGACCCACATCGCTGCAACGGCATTGTGCTGCTGCGCCGAGGTAGATGATGTAACAGCTGCCAAGTGGATGTTGGCTGAAGCGGAACTGCACCGTTTCGCCATGCAACACGGCTTCGCTGCGGGCTTGCTGCAGATCGGTCAGCAGGGTTTGTGCCACCAGTTCAAGCCGCTGTCGCTGCTTCATTTGGCCACATGAGGGCAGGGCCATGCTGAGCAGGACGCCCAGCAAGGCCAGGCAAACAAGCAGCTCGATCATTGTCAATCCGGTGCAGCGATCGCGGGCCATGGCGCTCTCCTGAATGGCTCAGCAAACCATACAGGAGCAGGGCGGCGCTGGCTGCCCCCAGGAACTCCG
>CANFIC010000385.1 GCA_947446685.1 Burkholderiales bacterium | reverse complement strand
CGAGAGCGAGCGCAGGTCCTTGAACTGGTTGACCGGCCACATCTCCATCGCCTCGTCCTGCGCCGGGTCTTCCCAGAGTGAATAGGCCGCCAGGAAGACATCGCCTTGCACCGACAGCGCCATGTCTTCGGGGAAGGGTCGGGTCGGGCCCCAGTTGAGCCAGAACACATGGGAGCGCGGCGAAGGCAGCTCAGTGAACAACTTGCGCAGCTTGGGCACCAGCTCGGCGGCCGGGGCATTGGTGTAGATATTGTCGACAGCGAATCGGTAACCGGCAGGGTCGGCGGCATAGCCGCTGGCATAACGCTGCGCGAGATCCTGTGGGATGCCGACGCGCCGGAACGTCGCCTTGGACAAAACCGGGCAGGTCTCCAGGATCGCCAGGGCATCGTCGGCCTGCTGGTGCGTCTCGGTGATCGCCAGCGCGGCCACGGTCAAGCGCACCGGCGAGGCCAGACCGGTCTTGGCATCATGCGCGGTCGACACGATCACCAGTTCCATATAGGGCGGGATCTTGTCGACGATCCCGCGCGCCCAGGTGAATAGTTCTTCCAGCACATCGGCGGTATAGCCATAGGCGCTCAGCTTCATCACCGGCGGCAAGACATTGACGCGCATCTTCATCCTTGTCACGACACCGAAAAAACCGGCGCCTGCGCCGCGCGCGGCCCAGAGGTAGTCGGTGTTTTGCGTCTCATCGGCGCGGATCAACTCGCCCTCGGCGTTGACAACATCGACCGCAAGGATATGCGCTGAGCCATTGCCCCATAGCCGTGAATTCCAGCCGAAGCCGCCGCACATCGCGAAGCCGCCGATACCGACGGTCGGGTGATGCGCGGTCGGGATGATCAGGCCGAGCGGATTCAGCTCGGCGTTGAGGCGCGAGCCGAGCACGCCGGGGTGCGTCCAGAGGGTCTTGTTCTTCGCGTCGATTTCGACTTCTTGCATCCGCGACAGGTCGATCAGCATCGCGCCGTTGCGCAGGTGCGCGGACGACCAGCCATGGCCGCCCGAGCGGCGTCCGACCTTCAGTCCATGGCCGCGCGCGAAGCGAACGGCCGCCACCACGTCCTTGTCGCTCTCGGCGATCACGATCACCGTGGGAAAGCGCTTGGGCTTGTTGGCGCGGTAGACCGCGTTGCCGCGCGCGGACTCATAGGCCGCCTCACCTTGCCATAGCACCTGGCCTTTGACGGCTTTTTTCAGCTCGCGTCTGGCGCTGGCGGTGATCGGCAGGAAGGGGCCTGCCGCCTTGCGCGGTGCTGCGGTGGCGGCGGCTGAAGCGCCGATCAAGGCGCCGGCCGCAGCCATGCTTTTGAGGAGGTCGCGCCGGCTGTTCGGCTTGTTTTGGCTTGTCATAGGTGCTGTCCCGGAAGTCAGAGCCTGCCTTCGGCTTCGGTGATGCGGTCTTTCTGGACGAATTCGATCAGATTGCCGGCGTTGTCGCGGATGAAGGCGTTGGCGCCGAAGGCGAATTTCTTGACCCAGACGATGTCGGCGCCACGCTGTTTAAGGATCGCTGCGAAGGCCTGCACATCCTCGACCGCGAAAGCCACATGTTTGTTGCCATGGGTGCGCAGATCGCTGTCGGGTTCGCGGCGCCCTGCCGGCAAGGCTTGCGCATCGGCGAGCTGGAACAACTCGACATGCAGCGGGCCGTTGCGCAGGATCGCAATCTCGCCCGGAATCGATTCGGCGAAATAGCGCCGCTCGAGCGCAAAGCCCAGCACGTCGCCATACCAGGCGATCGAGGCCGCGATGTCCGGCACGCTGATGCCGACATGGTGATGCCAGAAGGCTGGTGCCGCGTCTCGCATGAGGATCAGGCCGACAGCACGCCGCCGTCGACGGGGAAATTCGAGCCGGTGATCCAGCTGGATTCGTCAGAAGCGAGGAAGACCGCACACCAGGCGATGTCTTCCGGGCTGCCGAGCCGCTTCATCGGGATCCGCGCCAGCAGATTGGCACGGATCGCCCCTTGCGTGCCGCCGGCCGATTCGGTCGCCGCAGTGACGACCAAGCCGGGCGAAATCGTGTTGGCGCGGATCAGCGGACCGCCTTCCAGCGCGAGCTGCCGGGTCATCCCCAGCACCGCGGCCTTGCCCGCGCAATGCGCGACCATGCCGAAATTGGTCGAGCCGCGGAATGCGTTGACCGAAGCAAAATTGATGATCGAGGCTTTCCCGCTCTCCAGCAGATAGGGCCAGGCCGCCTGAGTGGCGAGAAAGACGATGTCGACCTCGCCGACCAGCGTCGGCACCCACTGGCCCTGGTAATCCATCTCGGCGGCGCTGGCCATATGCGGCGGTATCGCCGCGGCGTTGACCAGCACGTCGATGCGGCCATGCTGGGCAGCTGCGAACTCGACATAGCGCTTCGCATCGACCGGACTTGTCAGATCACAGGGGTGAAGGCTGCTGATCGTCAAGCCCTCGACAGCGGCAGCTTCGACCGTGGCCGAGGCAGTAACCGGGTTGATGTCGCAGCCGATCACCGTCGCGCCCTCGCGGGCGAACATCAGGGCGATGCCGCGGCCGATGCCCGCACCGATGCCGGTGACCAGCGCTACTTTGCCATTCAATCGTCCAGACATGACTGCCTCCAAGGTTCAGGTTTTCGGCTTCTTGCCGACGTAAGTATCCATGCCGATGAACAGCTGTGCAAAACGCCAGAAGCCGTCGGCGCCCCGCCGCAGATCGGCGCTGTAGATCACGCTGGCGCCCAGAAAAAGACCATCGGTGGCGACGGTCACCACCCCATAGGCCAGCGCCTTGGCATCGCTGGCGCTGAGCTTTTCGATCACGACATTGCTGATCAGGTGGCGGCGCTGGTCAGCCTGCTGGGTCCAGGCTGACGCGAACTGTTTGAGAACTGCTTCGCGCCCGACCGTCCTCTGAAACGGCAAGCCCTTGCCGTCGGCCATTTCAAGCACGGCGTCCTCGGTGAAGAGGCTGGCCAGCACATCGCTGCGGCCTTCGTCGTAGGCAATGCCGAAACGCGCAAAAGCCTCCTGGATCATCAAGCGGCTCAGCATGTCGCCGTTGTCCGTCACGGCGCCCTGGGGCAACAGCTGTATCCGTTGGTCCTTGTGAATCCAGGCCTGGCGCGGATTGCTGGTCGTCTGGGCCAATGACAAAGCGGTGAACGATACCGTCGCTGCGATAGCGATCAATCTCGAAGTTGACATGGGGCTAGCCTTTCCTTGTGAGCGACAGAGTCGCCAAGTCGATATGTTGTCGTCACCATGGCATGACAGGAGCGCGCGCGATATGCCAGCTGCATGAATCTGGCCTGATCCCGCCAGAATCAAGCGTCAGGCCTTATGTTTGCGCAGAAAAGTCAGCACGGTCTGGTTGAAGATGACCGGCTGCTCCCAGTTCGCGCAATGCCCAGCCTCCGCCACGATGACGACCTCGGCGTTTGACATATGGGCGGCCTGCATGCGTAGAAGGGCTGGCGGGGTGTACAGGTCGCCATCGCCAGTAATCAGCAGAGTCGGGATCTTGATGCTCTCCAGCCTTGCCCAGGTCAGTACATGGCGTCGTTTGGGCGAGATGCGCAAGCCAGGCATGGCCGCATCCGCCAGTTTGATCCAGGCGGCAAGGCCGGCCGGATTACCGACGCGGTAGGACGGGTGCAGTTCCTTGAACTCGTTGGGCAATGCAGCAAATTGCTTTGGCCTCAGACGCTCGTTCGCTTGCGCATAGTCGAGCTCCGATTCGTCGATGCCCATCAACGAGGAGGCGATCGTCAAACTGATGACCTGCTGCGGGTACTCGAGCGCGAAGTCCAGGGCGAAGAAAGCGCCATG
>CANFIC010000384.1 GCA_947446685.1 Burkholderiales bacterium | reverse complement strand
TATCATCCGTGATCTTAATGACGCAGTTGTTGCGCTGAATGACTTGCGCCTTGATCACAGTTCTCAATAAGCGCGATGGCCTTTATTCAATTCGGTAAAAGCTGGGCATATTTACAGCATACGGCGTTTATCAATCTATTTGAAAACTAACTACAGCCGCTTACACCATAGCTGAAGCAAGGGGCTTGCGCGGCTATTTCGGTGAGTACTGACAGGGCTTGTGACCCTCCTTAAATGAGTGCCAGCCAAATACCAAGAGGCAAAAAGGCCAAGCTACAAATGTGACCGACGATGACGGTCGAGGCTACCTTATTCGTTTCAAATTGTAACTTATCGGCAAGCTTGAAATTAAAAACGGCGGGTGGCAAGCATGCAAACAAAATCAAGGCTCCGCGCTCAACGCCTTGCAATGGAATGAACCACAGTAGCGCGTAAACGGCGGCCAGTCTCACCATCAAAATTAAGACGGAAATTTGAGCGCCAACTTGAGCATCTTCAATTTTGCTGCTGGCAAGTCTTACGCCCAAAGACATCAACATCATCGGCACCAGAACGCTGCCAATCATGGTCAAAGAGGTGTGAAGCCACGTGGGAAGTTCCAGCTGTAACTGTGAACTACTCACACCCAGCACTGTCGCCCAAACCAAGGGGTTGGCATACAGCATGCGCCAATCCACTTTGCCACTCATGACCCCAGCGCCCATTGTGAAATGCAGCACATTGGAGATCACTAACAAAACGGCAGCCGACGCCATGCCTTCAGGTCCGTAAGCCAGCGCAATCAAAGGAATACCGACAGGGCCAACATTGGCGAACATTACACAAGGCAAAAAAGCCTGCTTAGAAGCGCCAGAGAATGCCGTTAACGGCCAAGCGATCAGACCACTGAGCAAGATCAAGGCAATGGATGCACCCGTGAAAGACAACGCCGAAATGGGGTCAAACGACTTAGCCGAGAGCGAAATAAAAATCAAAACTGGCAGTGCAATATCTACGACCAGTTTGTTTGCTCCGGCCAAATCCGGCTTGACTCGTCGGCTGTAAAAAAATCCAACCAATGCCAAAACAAAAATAGGAAGTGTGATGGTTAGGATTGTTGAAAACATGGTCTCAGACTCAGTAAAAGTTGCCGCGGTAAATCCGCAAAAAGATCAGGGGATGAAGGGTATCGCTTCGGGATGACGCTACTTGTACACGTGCAAGCAAATTGCTAATGTGATACAAATTACTTAACTTTTACCTGCAACATAAATACGTCAATGCCACCTGCCAAATCAAATCCTTCGCCTCATTTTGCTGCAGCCTATATGCGCCCAGTCAATACACTGGTCGAGCGCTACATACCAAGTGCGTTGGTATTTGTCATCGTACTGACCGCCATTGTCGTCATTCTTGCCGTCACGTTGACCGGCGCCAGCCCTGTAGATGTTATTCGCGACTGGGGCGATGGTCTGTCAGGGCTGTTGGCTTTCATGACTCAGATGGCGCTGATCTTGTTGCTTGGCCATGCACTGGCCAATACACGTCCGGTGAAACGCCTGCTGGCCTCATTGGCCAGCATTCCGACAACAGCCGTTCATGCGTATGTGTTTGTCTGCGTGATCGCCGCAGTTGCCTCGCTGATCACTTGGGGCTTAGGACTAGTGGTTGGCGGATTATTGGCCAGAGAAGTCGCCGGCCAGATGCGCGACAAGGGTGTGAAGCTGCATTTCCCGATGCTGGTTGCGGCCGGTTATTCAGGCTATGTTGTTTGGCACATGGGTTATTCTGGCTCTGGGCCGTTGACTGCAGCCACCGAAGGTTCTTTTTTGGCGCTACACATGGGAACGACCATCCCTTTGAGCGCAACTACTTTTTCGACCTGGAATATCAGCGCTGCGCTGGTCACCATCGTGGTCGTAGCGCTCGCTCTGGCTCTGGTAGCGCCGCGCGACGAAGCTAGCATTGTTGAACTCGATGTCGATGCCCGCGACAAGATGCACTCGCCAAAAGATGACATTTCAACGCCTGCAGACCGGCTTGACGCCAGCCGCGTAATGACCAGCTTGGTTGGCTTGGCATTGCTGGCTTATCTGGCTATCCACTTCAAAGATGGTGGTTCTTTAACGCTGGACATTGTCAACTGGTCGTTTCTAGCCTTGATATTTTTACTGGTGCGCAATTCTTTTGAATTGCTTGCGCTGATCAAAAGTGCAGCTTCGAATGTCGGCGACATTTTGCTGCAATTTCCTCTTTATGCAGGCATCCTAGGCATCATGGTCGGATCCGGTCTGATCAGCATTTTTTCTGACTTTTTTGTCAACATTTCTACGCCGGAAACCTTTGGCTTTCTAGCTTTTCTGTCTGCCGGCATTGTTAACTTTTTCGTACCCTCCGGCGGTGGCCAGTTTGCGGTCCAAGGCCCGATCATGCTGGACGCAGCAGCACAGCTAGGCGTCGACCCTGCGGTGGCCGTCATGGCTATGGCCTATGGCGATCAATGGAGCAACATGATCCAACCTTTCTGGGCGCTTCCATTGCTGGCGATTGCCGGTTTGAAAATGCGCGACATCCTTGGCTACTCGACTGTCACATTTCTAGCTTCCGGTCTGGTTTTTGGCATCACATTGCTGCTGATAGGGGCAGGCCGGGCAACGGGCGCTGGCTGAATAATGACTATCAAGGGGAGCACTTATGCGTAAGTTGGAACTCAGCAAGGCCTTTACTCTGATGGAATCAGGGCCTGTTGTCCTCGTGACGACGCATGATCGACAGAAAGACAACATCATGACGATCTCATGGACCATGGTGATGGATTTCACACCCGCCTTTGCCATCACCACGGGTGAATGGAATCACTCGTTCGCGGCGCTGCGAAAGAACAATTAATGCGTCATTGGAATTCCCACTGTTGACATGCTGGACAAGGTGGTGGGTATAGGCACATGATCCGGGGAAGAAATAGACAAGTTTGCCAAATTCAAGCAAACGCCATTGCCGGGTAGGGTCGTCAAGTCGCCCTTGATCAAGGAGTGCCTAGCCAACATCGAGTGCAAGGTCATCGACATCATCAAAAAGCACAACATTGTTGTGCTGGAGGCGGTTGCCGCGTACACCGACAACAACCGCAAGGAAAAGCGCACAGTCCATGCTGTCGGCGACGGAACGTTCATTGTTGACGGCCGCAAGATTGACCGGAGGAAGATGATGGCCTCTAAGCTTCGTTACTGGATGCGCCCTAACACTTTTCATCCACGATGGGCCACTGTGAACCCGCCATCACGCTCGACGAGTTTGATCTTGAGTGGTGCTTTCAGCCTAGCCTGAAACTCGTTTTACGCCATTTATCCAACGGCTATGTCGAGGGCAAAGGACGTCCAGTAGGAGCTTGCGCGCATCAGTCATACCTTGTCAGCCTTGGTGATTGTGGTCGTCCGAACCTCCAGTGTGCCGCTTTGACTCACCTTGCGCTCAGGCAATCGGAGATCCTTGCCCGAGAAGCTCCGCAAAGCGATCGGATGTTTCAGCCGTAACCACACATAGTCAAATAAGTGTTGGCGGAATCAATATCGGGTCAACAATATTATCTAAAAGGGTTCGTTTTATTACGACTTGCTTTCGCTGCCGCTGCGCCGCAACGTTGAATCGAAGGAATATTGCTCTGCGGGGAAGACGCTAACGGAAACCAGCAGCAGCCGATCTTGACGCCCGCTGTACCACCGCTTGGAAATCACGGCAGCTGATCGTGGTTTGCGATCTAAAACTTCGGCATCCGTTTTGGATAGCAGGCAAGCTCCTATTTTTTGTCTGATAGTCTGGATCTCATCACCATGGAGGTCCGCAATGTACTGG
>CANFIC010000383.1 GCA_947446685.1 Burkholderiales bacterium | reverse complement strand
TTGATGACTGCAAGAACGGCGCTGCATGACCGGGTGACCGGCTACCGGCAAGGCGGTGCGGATGTCTATCTCAGCAAACCGGTGTCCCCAGATGAATTGGTGGCGGTGCTGCTCAATCTGGGCCGCCGTGTCAGGCCCGCCGTCAGCCAGCCAAGCTGGAAGCTGAACCGGCGCGACAGGACGCTGGCCGGACCGCAGGCAAAGCAAAAAATCCGGCTGACCAGCAAGGAAACGACGCTGCTGGTGGCCTTGATTCAAGCCCATGACCACAAAATGGAATCAGGTGCCTTGTGCGACCTCTACAGCAGCGATGAGTCGGATGAGCTGATCAGCAAGCATGCGCTGGAAGAGCTGATCGCCAGACTGCGCAGGAAGATCAAGGCCATCCGGGAGGAGGATTCTGAGGCTGCGATCAAGTCCGTCTGGGGCTTTGGCTACCAGCTCTGCATGCCGATCGACCTGGCCTGATCGCAGCTTTCAGTCAGCCGTGATCTTGCGGCTTCGAATCAACTCGCCCCACTTGGTCCGCTCGGCCGTGATGAAGGCGGTGGCTTCCTGGGGCGTGGCGCGAAAGACCTCGCTGCCTGAGGCTTCAAGGGCGCGAATCACTTCGCCGTCCTGCAGCGCCGAGGTCAGGGCTACAGCCATGCGGGCTGTGACTGCGTCCGGCGTCCCCGTTGGCGCCATCAAGCACATCCAGGCGTAGACCTCCAGCGGCAGGCCGGCTTCCTTGAACGTGGGCACTTCAGGCAGCGCCGCCAGCCGCGTCGACGCCGTGACGGCAATGGCCCGCAAAGCGCCGCTGCGGATATGTTGCTGCACCGAGATCGGGTTCGAGAACATCATCTGGACCTGCCCCCCGATGGTGTCGGTGATGGCCGGTCCATTGCCGCGGTAGGGGATATGCACCAGGAAAACCCCGGTCAAATGCTTCAGCAGTTCACCCGAAAGGTGGGAGGTATTGCCATTGCCAGCGCTGCCATAGTTCAGGCGGCCCGGCTGAGCTCGGGCCAGGGCCAGCAGTGACTTGACGTCAGTGGCCGGCAACTGCGGATTAGTGACCAGCACATTGGCCCCGCGCATCATGCAGCCCACTGCGGCAAAGTCCTGCGCCGGGTCGTAGTTCACCTTGGACAGGATCGGCGCGTTGATCTGGTCGGCCGGAGCTCCCACCAGAAAAGTGTAGCCATCGGGTGCGGACTGTTTGGCGGCCGCCGCGCCGATGGTGCCACCCGCACCGCCTCGGTTTTCCACCACGATGTTCTGACCCAGCAAGCTGCCCACACGCGTGGCCACATGGCGGGCGATGATGTCGGTGGTGCCGCCGGCCGGGTATGGCACGATCCAGCGCACCGGTCGCGTGGGCCAAACGCCCTGGGCTGCAGCCAAGCCAGCGCAAGCCATCAGCAGCAAGAACTGCACAAGCTGAACTATTCGACGCATTGGGAGTCGCATGTCTATCTCCTGGGGAAACCGAGGCCAGAGCCTTCATGTGCGAACTCATATACTGAGATATACGCCGGCCTGAAAGTCCGCCAGATTCTAGGCGCCCCGGCACACAACGACCCGGAGACTTCCCTTGACCACAAAACTTTCGTCCACCAGCCGCCTCAAGGCCCTGATCCTTTCGCCCCGCCTGTTGCTGATGCCCGGCGCCTGGGATCCGTTGAGTGCACGCCTGGTCCAGGAGGCGGGCTTTGAGGCCATCCAATGCAGCGGCTACGGCATCTCGGTCACCCACCTCGGGCTGCCCGATTACAGCTTCCTGTCGATGGCCGAAATGGTCGAACGCACGGCGAAAATCGTGCAGGCGGTGGACATCCCCGTGATGGCCGATGGCGACACCGGCTTCGGCAATGCAGTCAACGCCTGGCATGCGGTGCGGGCCTTCGAGCGCGCGGGGGCAGCGGGCGTCAATATCGAGGACCAGGTCAGTCCCAAGCGCTGCGGCCACCTTGACGGCAAACAACTGATTCCGCTGGACGAGGCGGTGACCAAGATTCGCGCCTGTGCCGATGCCCGCATCGACAAGGATTTCGTCATCAATGCCCGCACTGACGCGCTGGCGGTAGGGGGGATCGACGAAGTGGTCAGGCGTGGCAATGCCTATCTCGGTGCCGGGGCGACGATGGTCTTTGTCGACGGCCTGGACTCCAAGGATGCCGCGCGCGAGGCGGTGCGCCGCATCGCCGGGCCGGTGGCCATCAATCTGGTCGAAGGGGGCAAGTCGCCCACCGACTGGGACTTCGCCGAAATCGAGGCGATCGGCATCGCAAGAGTCAGCCTGCCGGCCACCACCTTGCTGGGCGCGATCCAGGGCATGCGCAACTCGCTGGCGGCCATGAAGCAAAGCGGCAGCATCCGCGGCTACGAGCCGATGGTGGCCAATTTCCGCGAGTGCCAGCAGCTTTTCGGCATGAACGACGTACTGGCTCTGGAGCAGACTTACCTGGGACCCTTGCGCGACGTCGGCAAAACGCCATGAAAACGCCGCTCACCTTGATCGATCGGCTGTGGGACCAGCATCTGGTCGCGCAGGTGGATGCCGATCAGGCCCTGATCCATATCGATCGCATCTTCCTGCACGAGCGCGTGGGCGCCACGGCACTGCAAGGTTTGGCCGATGCGGGTCACGCCTTGTTTGACCGAACCGCAGTGTTCGGGACCATGGATCACATCATCGACACCCAACCGGGACGCGGCGACGCCACCCTCTTCAAAGGCGGGCGGCAATTCATCCGGGAATTCCGCAGCCTCTCCCGCGACAACGACATTCCCTTGTTCGACATCGGCTCCCCGGATCAGGGCATCGTCCATGTGGTCTCGCCGGAGCAGGGCATCGTCCTGCCGGGTTGCACCCTGGTGTGTCCGGACAGCCATACCGGCACGGTGGGCGCCTTGGGCGCGCTGGCCTGGGGCATCGGGGCGACCGAAGCCGAACATGCGCTGGCCACCCAGACGCTACTGCGGCGCCGCCCGCGCCGCATGCGCATCGAACTGCAAGGCTCACTCGGGCCGGGCGTCGTCGCCAAGGACATCATCCTGGCCCTGATCGCGCGCTTCGGCGCCGCAGGGGGTCAGGGCCACGCCATCGAATTCACCGGACCGGTCACGCGCTCGCTGGGCATGGAAGGCCGGCTGACGCTGTGCAATATGGCGGTGGAGTTCGGCGCCTGGACCAGCCTGATCGCACCCGACGAAGTGACTTTTGACTATCTGCGGGGCCGGCCTTTTGCGCCGCGCGGGGAGCAATGGGATCAAGCCGTCGCGCATTGGCGAACGCTGGTTTCCGATGACGATGCGGCCTGGGACAGCCAGCTCGAATTCGACTGCAGCGATTTACCGCCGCAAGTGACCTGGGGGACATCTTCTGAGCATGCGGTGGGTATTGACGGGCGCGTGCCCTCACTTGAGGCCTACTCGGGCTCGGCGCGTCTGACGGCCCAACGCGCGCTGCAATACATGGGTTTGGAGCCAGGTATGGTGCTGGCCGGTGTGCCGATCGACGCAGCGTTCATCGGCTCATGCACCAACAGCCGGCTCTCTGATCTGCGCGCTGCTGCGGCCGTGGTCAAGGGTCGGCGGGTCGCTCAAGGCGTGCTGGCCCTGGTCGTTCCGGGGTCCAGCCAGGTCAAGCGCGATGCCGAACGCGAGGGGCTCGACCAGATCTTCCGCGATGCCGGTTTTGAGTGGCGGGAATCGGGTTGTTCGCTGTGCTTCTTTGCCGGCGGGGACTCCTTCGGTACAGCCCGGCGGGTGGTCTCCACCACCAACCGCAACTTCGAGGGCCGCCAGGGTCCTGGCGTGCGCACCCACCTGGCCAGTCCGGCGAC
>CANFIC010000382.1 GCA_947446685.1 Burkholderiales bacterium | reverse complement strand
CGTGCCGGCCGTGCCGGTGGTGTGGAAGACGCGGTAATGCGAACGGCCGAGGAATTCGCCGATGCGGATGCCGACCTCATAGCCGGCCACGGCGGCGGTCAGCAATTCCCGGCCCGAAGCGCCGATGGCCTGCGCCACCGCCAAGGCCGGCGGAAAAACCACCGCAGCCGGGTGGAACACCGAGCCGTTGTGCACATCGTCCTGCTCGGCCACATGGGAAGCGGCGGCATTGACCATGGCGGCGAACAGCGGCGTGCTGCGGCGGCGCGAGATCAGGATTTCGGCCGAACCCGGGCCGGGCAGGTCGATCGGCCCCATCGTCGCGGCGAATTTGGCGATGCTTTGCACTGCGCGTGAATTGCGGCCGGCCAGCGACGAGCCGAGCCAGTCGAGCAGCAGGTCTTCGGCGCGGCGCAGCACTGGCGCCGGGATCTGTTCGAAGCGCAGTTCGGCGGCAAAGGCGGCGAGGGTGGCGCTGGGCGATGAGGTCATGGCAGTTCCCAAGAGTCTTGCGAATTCAGAAGGAGCGCGGCAGGCCCAGCACATGCTCGGCCACATGGCTGAGGATCAGGTTGGTCGAGATTGGCGCCACCTGGTAGAGCCGGGTTTCGCGGAACTTGCGCTCGACGTCATATTCGCTGGCGAAACCGAAACCGCCGTGGAATTGCAGGCAGGCGTTGGCCGCCTCCCAGCTCGCCTTGGCGGCCAGGTATTTGGCCATATTGGCTTGCGCGCCGCAGGGCTGTCTGGCGTCGAACAAGCGGCAGGCTTCCCAGCGCATCAGGCTCGCGGCTTCGACCTCGATATGCGCTTCGGCAATCGGGAACTGCACGCCCTGGTTCTGGCCGATCGGGCGGCCGAACACGACCCGCTCCTTGACATATTTGGTGATGCGGTCGATGAACCAATGGCCGTCGCCGATGCATTCGGCAGCGATCAAGGTGCGCTCGGCATTCAGCCCGTCGAGGATATATCTGAAGCCCTGGCCTTCCTGGCCGATCAGGTTTTCGGCGGGGATTTCGAGGTTCTCGAAGAACAGCTCGTTGGTCTCATGGTTGACCATATTGCGGATCGGCCGCACGGTCATGCCATGCCCGATCGAGTCCTTCAGATCGACCATGAAGATCGACATGCCTTCGCTTTTCTTGGTCACTTCGGCCAAGGGCGTGGTGCGCGCCAGCAGGATCATGAAATCCGAATGCTGGACCCGCGAGATCCAGACTTTCTGGCCGTTGACGATATAGCGATCGCCCTGCTTGACCGCCGTGGTCTTGATCTTGGTCGTGTCGGTACCGGTGCTCGGCTCGGTCACCGCCATCGACTGCAAGCGCCATTCGCCGCTGGCGATACGCGGCAGGTAATGCTGTTTTTGTGCCGCGCTGCCATGGCGCAAGAGCGTGCCCATGTTGTACATCTGGCCATGGCAGGCGCCAGAGTTGCCGCCGGCGCGGTTGATTTCTTCCATGATCACCGAAGCCTCGGCCAGGCCCAGGCCCGAGCCGCCATATTCCTGCGGGATCAGCGCAGCCAGCCAGCCGGCCTTGGTCAGCGCTTCGACAAATTCCTGCGGATAGGCGCGCTCCTCGTCGATTCGGCGGTGGTACTCATCGGGGAACAAGGCGCAGAGTGCGCGCACTGCATCGCGGATGTCCTGATATTGGCTGTTGCTGTTCATTGAGTTCCTTTGCTCTATGGGTCTTGCGCAAGATGATTTCTGTTCTTCCTGTTGAAGGAAGGGCAATGCGAGTTTCGGCCCTTCGACGGGCTCAGGGCGAACGGGATAAGGATTCAATTGGAAGCAAATCAGACCACGCCGGCTGAGTGAAGGGCGGCGATGCGGGCGCTGTCGCAGCCGAGCTCGGCCAGCAGCGCATCGGTATGCTGGCCCAGCGCCGGCACGGCGTCCATGCGGGCGCTGTAGCGGTTGTTCTGCGCCGGCGGCAGCAGCGCGGGTACCGCGCCGGCAGGCGTCTGCACGCTGGTCCAGCGCTCGCGCGCCTGCAGTTGCGGGTGTTGCCAAAGTGCGGCCGGGCTGTTGATGCGGGCGGTGGCGATGCCGGCCGCGTCGAGCCTTGCTTCGGCCTGATCGGCGCTCAGGTCCGCAAAGCAGGCGCTGATCTTGTCGTCGAGGAGCTTGCGGTTTGCGGTGCGCAGCAAGTTGGTGGCAAAGCGCGGGTCTTCGGCCAGCGCTGGGTCCTGCAGCACTTCGGCGCAAAAACGCCGCCATTCGCGTTCGTTTTGCACCCCCAGCAGCAGCGACTGGCCGTCACCCGCCAGCGCCGGGCCATAGGGCGCGATGCTCGGATGCGAGGCCCCGCTGCGCGGCGCGGCTGCCTGCCCGCCATGGGTGAAATACATCGGGTTGCCCATCCATTCAGCCAATGTTTCGAGCATCACCACATCGACCCTGGAGCCCAGCCCTGTACGCCCGCGCAGCAGCAGCGCATTCAGCACGCCCGAATAGGCATACATGCCGGCGCTGACATCGCCAGCCGAGAAACCAGCGCGGGCCATCATCTCGCCCTCGCCGGTGACCGCCAGCAAACCCGCTTCGGCCTGCACCATCAAGTCGTAAGCCTTTTTGTCGCGGTAAGGGCCCGAGTCGCCATAGCCCGAAATATCGCAGACGATCAGCTTCGGATAGCGCGGCTGCAACTGCTCGAACGACAGCCCGAGCCTGGCCGCCGCACCCGGCGCCAGGTTCTGCACCAGCACATCGGCCTGGCTCAGCAAAGCTTGCAGCAGCGGCGCCGCTTCGGGATGCTTGACGTCGAGCGTCAGGCTTTCTTTTGAGCGATTGGCCCAGATGAAATAAGACGATTGGCCGAGCACCCGCTGGTCATAGGCGCGGGCGAAATCGCCGACCTGCGGGCGTTCGATCTTGATCACGCGGGCCCCCTGGTCGGCCAGATGGCGGGTGCAGACCGGTGCGGCCACTGCATGCTCCAGCGCCAGGACGGTGATGCCGTCGAGCGGGCGGATGGTCATGCCGGCCAACCCAAAGCATGCCTATGGGTCGAAGGGAGCAAGAAAAATTTCTGGCAAGGCATGGAGTCTCTTGTCGATGTGGCGTTGCCGCATCATGAGGCTTCATGCCGGTCCGCGCCAGCCGGATTTTTCGAACAGCCTGTTCAGATCTGCCCCAATCCCCTCAGCGATTCGCGCGCTGGTCCTCGATCTCGCGCAGCGCCTGCATCGTGCGCAAGACCCGGTCGGGCGTCAGGCTGATGCTGTCGATGCCCAGTTCGACCAGGTAGCGTGCGATCTCGAGATGGTCCGACGGCGCCTGGCCGCAGATGCCGCTGTGCCGGTGGTTGCGCTTGGCGCCTTCGACGGCGAGCTTGAACATCTTCAGCATGCCGGGGTCGCGTTCATCGAAGGAACTGGCGACGATGGCGCTGTCGCGGTCGACGCCCAGCGTCAACTGCGTCAGATCGTTGCTGCCGATCGAGAAACCGTCGAACAGCTCAGAGAACTCGTCGATCAGCAAGACATTGTTCGGGATCTCGCACATCACATAGACCTCGAGGCCCTGGTCGCCGCGCTTGAGGCCATATCGGGCCATCGTCTCGAGTACTTGACGCGCTTCATCGAGCCTGCGGCAAAAGGGCACCATCACCTTCAGATTGAGCAAGCCCATCTGCTCGCGCACCCGCTTCAAGGCTGCGCATTCCATCGCGAAGCCTTCCTCATAAGCCGGGTGGATATAACGCGCCGCGCCCCTGAAGCCGAGCATCGGATTTTCCTCGACCGGCTCGAAATCGCGCCCGCCCAGCAGCGCGGCGTATTCGTTGCTTTTGAAGTCGGACAGCCGAACGATCACCGGCCTGGGGTG
>CANFIC010000381.1 GCA_947446685.1 Burkholderiales bacterium | reverse complement strand
GCCATGAATCGCCTGACCCATCGCGTAATTCGCGCCGGCATTGAGCGAGCCGCCCAGACCCAGACTGCCCGAGAGCTCGGCAGTCAGATCGGACAGGATGTCGCCGAACATATTCGTCGTCACGATCACGTCGAAACGCTGCGGCGCCCGCACCACATGGGCCATCATCGCGTCGACGATGAAGTCGTCGACCAGGACCTGTGGAAATTCACGGCCGACTTCGCGGCAGATGTCGATGAACATGCCGTCGCCGATCTTCAGCACATTGGCCTTGTGGACGATGCTGACATGCTTCTTGCGGGTCATCGCCAGCTCAAATGCCGAGCGCGCGATGCGTTCGCAGCAATGCCTGGTGATGCGTCGCAGTGAAATCACCACATCGGGCGTGATCAGCATCTCGCTGCCACCCGACTCGACATTGCGGTCGGCATAGAAGCCTTCGGTGTTTTCACGCACCACGACCAGATCGAGCGCGCCGAAGCGCGCTTCCATGCCAGGGTAGCTGCGCGCCGGCCGGATATTGGCATGCAGGTCGAGCGTCTTGCGGAAGAACATCGACGGATTGATCTCGTCCTTGAACTCGTAGGTCGCCATCGGTCCCAGCATCAGTCCGTCAGCCGCGCGAACTTTTTCAATCAGGGCCGGCGTCACCGTAGTGCCATGCGCTTGAAGGCTGGCATGGCCGGCAATGTCGTGCTGCAGTTCAAGCTCCAGCTTGAAACGCTGCGACAAGGCTTGCAGGGCTTCGACCGTACAGGCCATCGTTTCAGAACCAATGCCATCACCCGGCAATATGACTATTTTCATGGGGAAGATTTCTTTGATTGAAGTGGGAGGGTTCTGGCGTCAGATCTTGATGCCGGCCGCTTTGACAACGCCGCGCCACAGCGACAGCTCGTTGCCCAGCGCGCGCTGGAAATCGGCCGGGCTGCCGCTGATCGCATCGGCGCCTTCGCTGTCGAGCCGGCTGCGCACCGGGTCTTTGGCAGCGACTTCGTTGATGGCCAGATTGAGCTTGTCGATGATGGCCTTGGGTGTCTTGGCTGGCGCCATCACGCCCCACCAGGTGGTGATGCTGAAGTCCTTGATGCCGGCTTCGGCCATCGTTGGCGTCTCGGGAAACAAGCTCGAGCGTTGGTTGCCGGTCACGGCCAGCAGCGTCACCCGGCCGTCGCGGACATAGGGCAGGATGGTCGGAACGGTCGCAAAAAACAGGCTGACGCGGCCGGCCAGCAGATCCATCGTCGCCGGGCCACTGCCCTTGTAGGGCACATGGGTCATATTGAGCTGGGTGCGGCTGCGAAACAGCTCACCGGCCAAATGGTTGATGCTGCCGTTACCGGCCGAGCAGAAGTCCAGCCCTTCGGGTCGCGCCTGGCCGATGGTCCTGAGCTGGGCAATCGTTCTGGCGCCGAGCTCCTTGCTGGCCACGACCAGCAAGGGCCCGCGCCCCAGCATCGCCACCGGCGCAAAGTCTTTCTCGACGTCGTAAGGCGTGTGGGTTTCTGCCGCTGCATTGGTGATGAAAGTCGAAGTCGCGAACAGCAGCGTATAGCCATCGGCCTGCGCCTTGGCCACCATGTTCGCGCCGATCGCGCCGCCTGCACCACCGCGGTTGTCGATCACGACGCTCTGGCCAAGCTTTTCGGCCAGCGATTTTGCGACGTCGCGCGCAATGCTGTCGGTACCACCGCCAGCGGCAAAAGGCACGATCAAAGTGATCGGCTTGGTGGGAAAGCTTTGCGCCCAGGACATCGCAGGCAGCAGGATGATTGAAGCCAGGATGGCGCGTCGATTGAGTTGATTCATGATTCCGGACCTCTGGGTAAACAAACGAATTGCCATCAGACCGGGCGCTGGCGCAGCATCTTCAGGCGCTCGAGCAGGGCATTGCGGATATGGGCTTGGGCCAGGTCGCTGGCAAGCCGGCCATCACGAGCGCGGATCGCCTGCAGCAATTCACCATGTTCCTGCTGCGCGGTGACCGCGCGCTCTGGCGCGGCCAGCGTGCTGCGGCCGAGCAGATAGGTCGTATCGGTCAAGGACTGCAGTGACCTTGTCAAATGCCGGTTATGCGCCGCGCCATAGATCGCCTGATGAAATTGCTGGTTCAACTGCACCGGATCGCCGCCGTCGATCTGCTCCTGCAGGATCGACGCCATATTGGCAATCTCCGCATCGGTGGCCGATCTGGCTGCGAAGGCCGCCGCCGCACCCTCGAGCACTTCGCGCATCGCATAAAGTTCGGTCACAGCCTGCTGATCAAGCGTCGTCAGCACCAGCCCACGGCGCGATTCGCGCGTCAGCAGCCCTTCGCCTTCGAGCCGTTTCAAGGCTTCGCGCACCGGCGTCCGTCCCAGCGACAGCAACTGTGCCAGTTCCACTTCGCGCAACCGGTCCTTTTCGGTGAAATAGCCGGCAAGAATCTTCTTCTTGACTTCCTGAAAGGCGGCATGTGCCTGACTATTGGCATTCTTGATCGGCAATTTCGCGTCCATATGTTATTGTATACATGAGAATATTTACCAATACCCGGAGCGCTGTTCTGCTGCCGCAGCCCTTGACAAGGCAAAGCCCGCTCCTACACTCGCGCATTGTTCAAAGGGGACCGGATATGGGACATCGAGCAACTTCAAGTACGCAGGGATTTGGCCGCAGGCTGGCCTTGTTTGCGATCCTGTGCGGGACTTGCGCTACGCTGCTGGCGCAGAATTTTCCGAACCGGACGATCAAGCTGATCGTGCCGCTGGCGGCCGGCGGAACCGGCGACACGATCGCCCGCGCGATGGCCGAAAGCATGAGCAAGGAGCTCGGCGAAACCGTGGTGGTCGAAAACAAACCCGGCGCTGGCGGCCTGCTCGGGACTGAGTTCGTCTCTGCCGCGCCGGCTGATGGCTACACGATGCTGGTGATCAGTCCCTCGCATGTGATCAACCCCTTGCTGCATGCAGACAAGAAGACCTATGACCCGATCCGCAATTTCGATCCGGTCACCGTGATGGCCAATACCCATCAGCTCATCGTCGCCCACCCTTCCGTGCCGGTGAAAAATCTGCGCGAGTTGATTGATTACGCCAAGCGCAACCCGGGCAAACTCAGCTATGGATCGGCCGGCGTCGGATCGGCCACGCATCTGAACATGGAGCTGTTCCTGCAGATGGCCGGCATCACCGCAGTCCATGTGCCTTACCGTGGTTCAACCCAGGCACGACAGGACGTGATCTCGGGGCAAGTGCAACTGGCGATGGACGGACTGCTGCCCTTGCAGCAATTCCTCAAGGACGGAAGGCTGACGCCAATCGGCCTGACCAGCAACAAACGGGCCTTGAGCAACCCCGAGATCCCCTTGATCGGCGATGTGGTTCCCGGCTATGTGTCGGAAACCTGGTACGGCATCCTGGTGCCGGCCGGCACACCGAAGGAGATCGTCGCCAAGCTGCATGCCGCCGCAGCCCGGGCCTTGAACTCGCCGGCGCTGAAGGAAAGATTCATGAAACTCGGCGCTGAAACCGTCGGCAACTCACCCGCAGACTTCAAGAAGCTGTTGGAAATCGAACAGAAGACCTGGGCCAAGATGGTCAAGGACACCGGAGCAAAAGCAGAATGATCAAGCGCCCTACCACCCGATTGCGCGAGCTGATCAGCAGCGGCAAGACGCTTTACGTCCCTGGCTGCTACAACGCGATGAGCGCCAAGGTGCTCGCGAATGCCGGCTTCGGCGCGATCTATATGACCGGCTATGGCAGCTCGCTGGCCGTGACCGGCATGCCCGATGTCGGGTTGATGACGATGAGCGAAATGGTCACCAACGCCCGCTACATCGCTGCGGCCGTCAGCGTGCCCTTGATCGCCGAT
>CANFIC010000380.1 GCA_947446685.1 Burkholderiales bacterium | reverse complement strand
TCCTTGAGTCATGCGTGCAGATGGGATTTTTCAACAGGCCGATTGATGCTAGATCATCATATTACAGTGAGCGAGGTATTTATCTCGATTATATGCTCGGCGCGATAATAAACCCATTGCTTGAGAATATATTTTTGTGCTTGCCCGCCAAGTATTTTATAAAACTTGAGTGGCCAAACTGGATTATCTATATCATCGCAAGTGCACCATTGGCAATTACTCACTGGTATACAGTTAGTTGGATGAGTTTGTTTGCATCTTGGCCGTTCTTTGGTATTTCTTTATATTATTTTAAAAAGGTATCATTGAGTGAAAATTCATTTAGCCGTGGATTTGTTTTTTCCTATCTAATCCACGCTGCAAATAACACTATATTTTTATCTTTTCGCGAATAAATGATCCCATGAAATTCCAATCCCAGTGGATTTGACGAGAATTAATTTCACCCAGCGCAAAAATCGTAATTTCACAAACCATCGATAAGCGAATATGCCGCTGAACATAATTCTCCAGTCTGAGTCCAGCGAATGCGCCCTCGCCTGTTTGGCCATGATTTGTTGCGCGCATGATTTACGTCAAGACCTGGTTGGATTGCGCCGCCGTTTCCCGATAAGCATAAAGGGGGCAACACTCCAACAGTTGGTGAATCAGGCCGCGATTCTGGGATTTAGTACGCGTCCTTTACGGCTCGAACTGGACGAGTTACGGGCACTTCAAACCCCCTGCATCCTTCACTGGGACCTTAACCATTTTGTGGTCCTCAAAAAAGTAGCGCGAGGAAAGATCACCATCCTGGATCCAGCCATCGGCGAACGGCAGTTGACGATGCCTGAAGTTTCCCGACATTTCACCGGTGTGGCCCTCGAACTAACTCCGAATGTTCAATTCAGGGCGCAAGTAGCACCACCGCGGGTATCGCTACTTGAACTGACCGGCAGAGTGATGGGGTTGCGTCGATCTTTGTTGCAGATATTCGCGGTTGCCATAGCGCTCGAACTATTTGCCATCGTTGGACCTTTGTTCAATCAAATAGTCGTTGATGAAGTGCTCACATCGGGGGACCATGAACTGCTAGGCGTACTAGTGCTTGGATTTGGTCTGCTTTTGATCATCCAGACTTCCATCGGCTTGGCGCGCTCCTGGATGGTCATGGTGCTCGGTCAGACTTTGTCGCTTCAATGGATGGGCAACGTCTTCGCCCATCTGGTGCACTTGCCGGTCGAGTTTTTCGAGAAACGGCATCTGGGCGACATTACTTCTCGTTTTGCTGCCATCGGTGCCATCCAACGCACAGTGACCACGGCCGCGGTTGAAGCCGTACTGGATGGGTTGATGGCCGTGGCAGCAATGGTCATGATGCTTGTCTATGCGACGAGCTTGACTGCCGTTGTAGCCCTCGCAGTCCTGACTTACGGTTTGCTTCGCTGGTTTGCCTACAGGCCGTTCAGAGATGCTGCGGCGGAACGCCTGGTTGTGTCTGCAAAAGAGAACTCCCATTTTCTCGAAACATTGCGCGCAATCACGCCGTTGAAACTCTTCGGCCGTGAGGAGTTCCGCCGTTCAAGCTGGCAGAACCTGCTCGTGGATGTCCAAAATCGCGATGTACGGACCGCCAAGATGAACATTGGCTTTTCGAGCGCCAACACCTTCATTTTCGGGCTGGAAAACCTGCTGGTGCTCTGGCTGGGTGCCCGCTTGGTTATGAGTGGTCAACAAAGCGGCGGGGCTGGCATGACAGTGGGGATGTTGTTCGCGTTTATCGGCTACAAGGGCCAGTTCACGAGCCGCGTTTCGGCATTGATCGACTATGCGGTGGAACTACGGATGCTGAGCCTGCATGGAGAGCGCTTGGCAGACATCGTCCTTTCCAAGCCGGAGGTCGACGACATCGCCAGCAATGAGCTGTCCCACTTGCAACCCAGCCTTGAGTTGCGCAACGTCAGCTACCGATACGCAGATGGGGAGCCATGGGTTCTGAAGAATGCATCGTTAAAACTGGCAGCCGGCGACTGCGTCGCTGTGACTGGTCCTTCCGGCTCGGGCAAGACGACTTTGATGAAAATTGCCTTGGGTCTGCTGAGCCCGAGCGATGGAGAAGTCCTGTTCGGTGGCGTCCCGGTGCGACAACTTGGCTTGGCTAATTTTCGTCAACAGATTGGCGTTGTTATGCAGGAGGATGTCCTGCTGACTGGCAGCTTGGCCGATAACATTTGCTTCTTCGAGACACAACCAGATCAAAACCGCGTAGAAGCATGCGCTAACCTCGCGCAACTACACGAAGATATTGTCCGGATGCCGATGGGTTATCTCACCTTGGTCGGCGACTTGGGTGCAGGTTTGTCAGGTGGCCAGAAGCAGCGCTTGATGTTGGCGCGGGCGCTTTATGCAAAACCCCGAATCCTGCTTCTGGATGAGGCCACCAGTCATCTCGACTTGGAAAAAGAGCGAGGCATAACTTCCGCACTGGCACATTTGCGGATGACGCGGTTGATCATCGCCCACAGGCCGGAGACTATTGCGGGGGCGCAGCGCGTCGCCCGCCTACATAACGGTCAAGTGTTCGAGCTGGAATTTGAATGCCTCCAAACAGAACTCATCGCGGGACGGGACGACGTGAAATCTGCCTGAAGGCCTGTCAGGCTGACCACTCTCCGGTGCAGGGTTTCGGCGACCCGCGGCTCATCAACCGCGGCAAGCGCTTGTCGCCGGTCGAGGTGACAAAGTCGGGGCTGGTTTGTTCAATAGGCCTTTCCCATTGTCGTTAGAAAGAAAAATGCATTGTTCCTGCCCTCAGGTGCATGCTCTGCTGCGCATTCACTTTGTCTATTCGCAGCCGTCAGCCGCTCAACCGGGCACGAGCCTTGGCTTGAAGAAGCCGGCTATTTCCGCCGGCGCACCGCGCTGAGGATGCCTTCGAGAATGGCCAGCGGCGCAGGCGGGCAGCCGGGGATGCTGTGGTCGACGGGGATCACATTGGCGACGCGGCCGCAGCTGGCGTAGTTCGCCACCGGGCCGGCACAGAAGGTGCCGCCGTCGCAGCCGCAATCGCCCACCGCCACGACCAGCCTGGGCTCGGGCGTGGCCTCAAAAGTGCGCCGCAAGGCTTCTTCCATATGGCGCGACACCGGGCCCGTGACCAGCAGCATGTCGGCATGGCGCGGGCTGGCGACGAACTTGATGCCGAGGCCTTCGAGGTTGTAATAAGGGTTGCCCAGCGCGTTGATTTCGAGCTCGCAGCCGTTGCAGGATCCGGCATCGACCTGCCTGATCGTCAAGGCCTGGCCGAGGATGTTCAGCAAGTCCTGGTGGATCGCCTGCACCGCTGCGGCTTCGGGCCAGTCGATGACCGGCAGCGGCTCGGTGACGATGCCGGTGCGGACGATCTGTTTGAGGATTCGTAGCATCAGAGATCATGCCCCGAATAGCTGAGGTTGAACGATTTGTTGATCAGCGGGAAGTCGGGAACGATGTTACCGATCACCGCATGCTCGAGCACCGGCCAGTTTTGCCATGAAGGGTCATGGCAATGGCAAGTCAGGATGCGGCCGGCTGCGCAAAGATCCAGCGCCACCATCACCTCGCCGCGCCAGCCTTCAACCCAGCCGATACCGAAGCCGGCACCGGCGGGCTCGATCGGCTGCTGCAGCGGCCCGGCCGGCAGCATGCGGCAGATGCTGCGGATCAGGCGCAGCGACTCGAACAATTCGTCGAACCGGATCGCCACCCGCGCGGCGACATCGCCGTGGCTGTTGGTGGCGACCCTGAACTCCAGCTTGTCATAGGGCGCCCAGGGCTGGTCGCAGCGCAGATCCCTTGCCTGCCCGCTGGCGCGGCCGGCCATTCCCGTCAGTCCGAGCTGTGCGGCCAGCTCGGGCGTCACAAGGCCGGTGTTCATGAAGC
>CANFIC010000379.1 GCA_947446685.1 Burkholderiales bacterium | reverse complement strand
TGGGCAAGGAATCCCTGCTGGGCAAAACCATCCTGTTGCACAGCGAGCAAGGCCTCGGAGACACGCTGCAGTTCTGCCGCTATGCAAGCCTGGTGGCGGCCCTGGGCGCAACCGTGATTGCCCAAGTGCCGCGGCCCCTGATGGGCGTATTGCAAGGCCTCGAAGGCGTGAGCCAATGGGTCGTGAATGGCGCTGCCTTGCCTGCTTTCGATTACCACTGCCCGATGCTTTCCCTGCCGCTGGCCTTCAACACTGACCTCGAGCATATTCCTGGCTCGCAGGCCTATCTGCGCAGCGAAAGCAGCAAGGTCGCCGAATGGAAGCACCGGCTCGGTCCGCGCAGCCTGCCCCGTGTCGGTCTGGTCTGGAGCGGCAGCCCGACAAACTCGAACGACCACAACCGCAGCATCAAGCTGTCGTTGCTGATGGAGCATCTGCCGCAAGGGTTCGAATATTTCTGCCTGCAAAAGGGCGTCAGGGCCGAGGATATGGAAACGATCCGTGCGAGCCAACGGGTCAGGATATTCGACGATCAGCTGATGGATTTCCAGAGCACGGCAGGGCTGTGTGAACTGATGGATGTCGTGATCACGGTGTGTACGAGCCTGGCCCATCTCGCTGGCGCGCTGGGCAGGCCGACCTGGGTCATGCTGCGCTATGCACCCGACTGGCGCTGGCTGCTGGACCGTGACGACAGCCCCTGGTACGCGTCAGCAAGGCTTTATCGGCAAAGCGAGCCGAAGGACTGGACCGACCCGCTCGAAAAAATCAGGCATGACCTGCTGGCTTATTCAGCAGGGTGAGCTGTTTTCAGGCCTGCAGCGAAACACGCGGCTTCAAGGAAGCCGGCAAAAACGGGCACGCCATTGGCGTTGGCCCAAGCCAGATCATTGCCGCCATGACCGCTTGCCAGCAGCAGGCCCAGGCCACCGATGGCATCTGCCAGTTCGACATCGCTGCGCTTGTCGCCAATCACGATGGCCCCGGCGAGGTCGAGATGCAACTCATCGACAGCCTGCCTGACCAGGCCGGGCAGCGGTTTACGGCATTGGCAATTTTGCAGCGGCTGATGCGGGCAGATATACCAGCCAGCGATGTTTACCCCTTCAGCCGCCAAAAGGTCGGCCACCCGCGCATTGACGGCCTGCACCTGCGCCATTCCGAACATGCCACGGCCGACGCCCGATTGGTTCGACACCACCACCAGATCGAAGCCCGCTGCGCTCAACAGCCGCAGGCCTTCAACCACGCCACGCTCAAGCTCGACTTGATCGGGGTCGCTCAGGTAATGCTTCTCGACAATGATTGTGCCGTCGCGGTCCAGGAAGGCCGATCGGCGTGGTCCGGGACAGCTCGTCACCACAGTTCGAGCCTCACCTGGCCTTGACCAGCGTGTCGACAATCCGCGAGGTGCTGCGGCCCGGGATCAATTCGCTGGTCAGTACCTGGCCACCGCGGGCCAGCACCAGGTCTGCCCCAACGATCTTGTCAACGCTGTAGTCAGCCCCTTTGACCAGCACATCCGGCTGGATCGCGCGGATCAATTCCAGCGGCGTGTCTTCGTCAAAGATCACGACCGCATCGACTGCCGCCAAGGCCGCCAGCACGGTGGCGCGGTCCTCGGCCGAGTTGATCGGGCGGTCAGCCCCCTTCAGGCGCTTGACTGAAGCATCGCTGTTCACGCCGACCACCAGACGCCCGCAATGGCTGCGGGAATAACTCAGGATCGACAGATGACCGACATGCAGCAAGTCAAAGCAACCGTTGGTGAAGCCGACCTTGTGGCCCTGCTGACGCCAGGTTTCAAGCAGCGGCAGCAGCACGGGCAGCTTGAATACCTTGCCTTGCAGCGACTGGAGCGAACCCTGCCCAAGGCGGGTCAAACCTTCGGTCAGTTCGGCTTGGGTCACGGTTGCCGTGCCGCGCTTACCCACCACGATGCCCGCAGCCAGGTTGGCCAGGCGCGCGGCCTCCAACAACGATTCGCCCGTGCCGAGCACCAGCGCCAGGGTGGCAACGACGGTATCGCCGGCGCCGACCACGTCAAACACCTCGCGCGCGCTGGCCGGCAATTGCGCCGGCAGGCCCTCACGCGGCACCAGGGTCATGCCGCGATGCGCTCGGGTCACCAGCACGGCCTCGATGTCGAAATCTTTCAGCATCTTCTGACCGGCAGCAACGGCAACTGCGTCATCCTCGGTCGGGTCGATGCCCGTCACTTCCTGGACTTCTTTGGCGTTGGGGGTCACCACGGTGGCCCCCGCATAACGTTCCATCCTGGCGGACTTCGGGTCGACCACGCAAGGCAAACCGCTGGCCCTGGCCAGCGCGATGGCGCCGGCCACGACAAGGTCGGTCAACACGCCCTTGGCATAGTCGGACAGCACCAGCACATCATGCCCGTCGAGGTTGGCAGCGATCGAAGCCAGCAGCGCTTGTTCCAGTTCTGGCGCCAGCGGCTGGCTGTCCTCGCTGTCGGCCCGCAGCATATGCTGGCCTTGCGCGACAAAGCGGATTTTTTCAGTGGTCGCCCGCGCTGACGCATGGATGAACAAGCTGCTCACCTGGGCAATCCCGGCGACAGCCCGCTCGAGTTCGCCAGCAACCGGGTCGCTTCCCACCACGCTGATCAAGGTGCAATGACCCCCCAGTGAAGCCACATTGCGGGCCACATTGGCAGCGCCGCCGGGGCAGGCATTCATGCCGGTGATCGACAACACAGGGACCGGACTTTCCGGGGAAATCCGCTTGACCGAACCCGACACAAAACGGTCGAGCATCACGTCGCCGACGCAAAGCACCCTGACCCTTGCCATTCTTTCCATCAAGCTCATTTCATGACCTCGTCAGCCTCCTGCTGTTGCAGGTACCCGGTTTGTAACTCATGCAAGGTCTCGATTGCGCAGGCCAGGTGATAAAAGCTGCTGGCACGGCAGGGTCCGCGGGGAAATGTGCCATCTTCTGCCATTGCCTCATGCCACAGGCCACCGGGCTCAGGCCGCAGGTATTTCAACAGGCTGTCGAGCGCCGCTGCGAGTTTGGCCAGGCCGGCTGAGCGCTCAGCGGCCGTTTCGGCCAGCTCGACCCTCGCGCACCAGGCCTTGACACGCTCGGTCTGCGGCCACAGCTTGGCACCCGCATCGGCAACGCTGAAGTCGGCATGCAAGGCGTTCACCGCCACCGCACGGTGGGCGTCCACGCCTTGTTGTTCGCCGATGGCGATCAGCCGCAACGCTGCCGCCAGGCAATCTTGCCGGCCTGTGCGCCGGCTCCAGCGCATCAGCAACCAGGCCCATTCGAACTGGTGTCCCGATTCAACCAACTGGCCGGAGTCACCGGGAATGGCGCTCCAGTCGCTGGCAAAGTACTCGCGCAATGCGCCGCTGCTGGGGTCGATGAATCGCGTCATGCACAACTCGACAATCTCGTTCGCCAACACAGCCCATGGCTGATGCCCGGCTGCTGCGGGCAGTTCGGCCCAGGCCAGCATGGCTTCGAGCAAATGCATATGGGGATTGGACTTGAGCAGCAGAGTCGGCGGATTGGCCTCTTCAAACCCCAAGCAAGGATGCTTGTAACCCTGCTGCAGGCAGGCAAGCAATTGCAGCGCAAGCGCTGGCAGGTCAAAACCCTGGGCGCCAGCAGCTTGCGCCGAAGCCAGGGCGTACAGGGCAAAGGCTTGCTCATAGAGGTCGAACTCGCCCTTGACCACAAGGCCATCGGCTGCCACCGCGGCGGCGAAATGACCGGCCGGAAGCTGCAGCTTGTGCAACAGAAACTGCAAGCCATGGTCGACCGCAGCCAACGCCGGGCCGCGCCAGCCCAATTTCAATCCGACCGAAAAGACGTAGATCTGTCTGGCCACGACCCGGGTGCGCCGCGGCGCCTCGACGCCGGCGCCGCT
>CANFIC010000378.1 GCA_947446685.1 Burkholderiales bacterium | reverse complement strand
GTTTTTTCAATGTCAGCCTGGGCATGGTGATTCCTTCGGTGATGGCCCATTCAAGTCCCGAGGTCTGCGCGGCCCATATCGCGCCGGCGCTGCGCGGCGAGAACCTTTGGTGTCAGTTGCTGTCCGAGCCGGGTGCTGGTTCGGACCTCGGCATGGTGCGAACCAAGGCTGTCCGCTGCAGCGACGGGCGTGAGGGCTGGCTGATCAATGGACAAAAAGTCTGGACCTCGCTGGCCCAGTTCGCCGAGTTCGGTCTGTTGCTGACCCGGACCAACCCCGATGTGCCGAAGTTCGAGGGGCTGACGACTTTTTTCATCGACATGAAAAGCCCGGGCGTCAGCGTGCGGCCAATTCGTCAAGCGGGCGGCGAATCGGAATTCAATGAAGTATTTTTCGAGGATGTCTTCGTTCCCGATGAACAGCGGGTCGGCGCCATCGGCGCGGGTTGGAAGGTCACGCTGACCGGATTGATGAGCGAGCGCCTGGCGATCGGCGGCGTGATGCCGGCCGAACTCTGGCGCAATGCGGCGCAGATGTTGCGCGAGGCCCGGCTGTTCGGTGTCAGCGCGCTGCGCGACGGTCGCATGCGCGAACGGCTGGCCAATCTCTACCTCGACGCCCAGGCGCTGTGGTTGCTGCAATGCCGGGCGCTAACGGCCTTGAGCAAGGGCCGCGAGCCGGGTCCGGAAATGAGCGGCGCCAAGAACGTCGCCGCCGCCACCTTGCAGTCATTCAGTTACTTCGCCATTGACCTGCAAGGCCAGCGCGGTGTGCTGGCAGCCAGTGAGTTGGGCGAGGGCTTTGCCCTGGTCGAGCGGCTCTGGTTCGGAGCCGCCGGCATGCGCATCGCCGGCGGCACCGACGAGATCATCCGCAACAGCATCGGCGAGCGCGTGCTGGGCCTGGCGCCCGAGCCGCGCAGCGACAAGGGCGTGCCGTTCAATCAGTTGTCCAGGTGACATGCAGGCAACCCGATCATCACCCGCAAGAAGCCGCAATCGCAAGAAGTCTTCAGGCATGTCAATCCGTCGCTGGCTGCTGGCCCTTCTGGCCCTTGCCCTCGCATTGCCGGCAGTTCGGGCAGAACAAAACGACCCCCGCGCGCAGTCTGAGGCGCTGATCCGCGAACAGTTGGCTCACCATGTCGGCACCCTGGCCTACCTCTGGGGCTATCCGATCGTCGACATGTCGCGCCAGATGCACAACGAGACGCACCGGGTCATGGCCGACCAGCCTGCCTATGCGCCGCTGAATCATTTCCACCGCTATGAGGGGCTGATGACGCCGGATACCGTCGGCAATCTGCGCGCGCCTAACAGCGACACCTTGTATTTCGGTGGCTGGTTCGATCTCGGGAACGAGCCTGTCATCGTGCGGGCGCCCGATACTGCCGGGCGCTATTACACGCTGGCCATCACCGATTTCTTCAACGAGGTCACCCATCTGGGCCGCCGCACCACCGGCACTGCCGAACAGTATTTCGCGCTGGTCGGCCCCGGGTTTTCCGGCACCTTGCCAGCCGGGGTGAAACCGGTACCGATGGCGACCCAGCAGGTCTGGATTCTCGGCCGCCTGCTGGTGGGCGGTGCTGCCGACTTTCCCGCTGCCTTGGCACTGGTGCGAGGCTTCTGGGCGGCGCCGCTGTCGCAATTCAGTCCCGGCATGCCGCCCTCGGCAATGCCGCCGCAACAGTCGGCCGCGCCGCTCGATCCGATCGGCGGGCTGGAATTCTTCAGCCTGCTTGACCGCTGGCTGAAACGCAACGCGGCGCGGCCCGACGAGGCGGCCTTGCTGGGTTTGTTCAAGCAGATCGGTATCGGAGCAGGCCCCGACTTCAACCCGCAGGGCCTCGACGAGGCGAGCCGTCGCGGTCTATTGCAGGCGATCAAGGATGGCCAGGCCATGCTGCGCGCCAGTTCGCAGCGCAAATTGCCCGATGTCCGCAATGGCTGGATCTTCCCGCTTGGCTTGGCGGACTACGGTCATGACTACCTGATGCGCGCCGGCGTCGCCTATGGCGGCTATGCCAACCGGCCCGAAGAAAGCACTTACGCTGCCAAGACGGTCGACGACGCCGGGCAGTTGATGAGCGGCGCCAAGCGTTATGTCCTGCATCTGTTGCCGGATCAGCTGCCACCTGCAGGCGCATTCTGGTCGCTGAGCGCCTATGACCTGCAGCGCTTTACCCTGATCGAAAACCCGCTGCGGCGCTACAGCATCGGCGACCGCAGCGCCGGGCTCCAATGGAACAAGGACGGCTCGCTCGATCTCTTCATCCAGCAGACCGAGCCGCCCGAAGGGCGCAGCAACTGGCTGCCGGTCGGCACAGAGCCGTTTTCCCTGGTGCTGCGGATCTATGAGCCGGCGCGGTCGGTGTTCGATGGCAGCTACAAGCTGGCGCCGCTGCGCGAACGACCTTGAGCAGCGGAGATCGCCTGGTCCGTTCGCCGCTTGAGCTGCCGTGCAAGCTCGATTGAGCCGCGATCCAGCGTCCCGGCCTTGCCTGATTTCAATCTAGTCCGTTTGGCAGATTTACCTCGACATCGGCCATGCCACATTGCGCTGCAACCTGAGAATTCCTTGATGATCACGGCGCACGACGATTTCATTCTTCATCAGACCGCTGGGCTGCTCGCGCAAGCGTTCCGGGCTCAGTGTTGTTACCGGTCCAGTGCGATGAGGGCGACCTTGTGAGCAGCCAGCCCTGCAGCCCGTCGTTCAGCGACGATTTGCCGACCCTGTCGCTGTGCCTGCAGCGATGGCTGGTCAAACATTGGCGCAGCAACGCCAAGCTGCTGAATCTGCAGCGCAGTGCGGGCGGTTACTCGAACATCACCTTGCTGGCCGAATTGCAGACCGATGAAGGTACCCAGGGTAGCGTCATTCGCATCCAGCCCGAAGGCGCCTCGGTCTTTCCGGACTGCGATGTGCAGACCCAATACCGCACGCTGACCCTGCTGCAGGGCTCCGGCCTGCCTGTACCCGCGCTGCTGGGCCTGGAGCTCGACAGCAGCGTGATCGGCGCGCCATTCTTCCTCATGGCCCGCATCGAGGGCAGGGTGCCCAACGAGAATCCGCTTTATCACCTGGAAGGCTGGTTCCATGATCTGACGCCGCAACGAATGCGTCAGCATTGGTTTGCCGGCGTCGATGGTTTCGCCGCACTGGCAAAGCTCGACTGGCGCGCGCTAGGCTTTTCCTTCCTCTTGCCCGAACAGGGCCAAAGCCCCTTGGTTCAGCAACTCGACTATTACGAGCGCATGCTGGCCTGGAGCGAAAGCCTGTCCGGCCGCAGCTATCCCTTGCTTTCGCGGGCCATGAATTGGCTGCAGCAACATCAGCCGCAAGATGAGCCGATTTCTCTCAGTTGGGGTGATGCCAAGCTCGGCAACTGCGTCTTCGCAGGCGATGGGCGACTGGTCGGGATGCTCGACTGGGAGCGCCCGGCCTTGGCCAATCCGGTCGATGACCTGGCTTGGTGGTTGATGCTGGACGAATCGATGTGCACCGGCTATGGACTGCCCAGGCTGGCGGGTCTGCCTGAAAAGGCCGAAACCATTGCCCGCTGGGAACAGGTCAGCGGCTGCAGCGCGACCGAACTGCCTTATTACGAGTTGCTGGCTGCCTGGCGCTTTGCCATCGTGATGAGCCGCATCGGTGACATCTTCACAAAACGGGGCTGGGTCGCGCCAGACGCAAGGATGGATGAGCGCAATGGTGGCAGCCGGCTGCTCGAGTTGCACGCCGAACGACTGAATTTTTAGGATCAAGACCATGGCCGCAAGCATCGGACCGCTTGTCAATGCGGATGAATTCTTCAACCACCAGATCGGCGAGACCCATGCCAGCGTGCTGCAAAGCGACCCCAGCTGGGCCGAAAAGGTCTGCGGCATGGTGGCGGCGCGCGACGGCAGTCTGTCG
>CANFIC010000377.1 GCA_947446685.1 Burkholderiales bacterium | reverse complement strand
TATCCAGTACCGATCGGTCCGGGATCCATCACCCGCCTGTTGTGTCGCGTTGCTGACGCTCGCGGCATTTGCCAAGCCAAAGCCGCTGGCTTCGATGCAAAGCTGGTGGCTCGCCGTACGCGGCGACTCTGCCATCTGGCGGCGCGACAACGACTCGATGACATTTGCTGCAGCAGCCTGGTAGCGCCGGCCAGAAACCCGGAACTCAATGGCAGCGGACTTGGTGCGACTACTTGCAGCAAGCAAATTGAAAACCTGCGGATTTATTCTCAAAGCTGGATTCCTTGGCATTCCAGGAATCTGAATTTACCGGCCTGCTTGAATAGCATCAGCCTGTTGCCCAGTTGACAGGATCTTGCCATGGCTCATTTCAAAACGCTGACGTTGGTCAGGCCTGCGCTCGCCGACGAACGGATTGCCGACACCGGTTTTGAGATCGGCTGGGACTTCGGCCATTACGGCATCGTGCCGCCGAGCGAGCATCTGCACCCCTTGAGTTCGGTACGTCAGGGCTGGGAGGCAAGCCGGCTCAATTTCGGCCAGCGCACCTTGTTGGTCAATCGCTTTTCCCGCAGCTGGCTGCAACTGCGCCTGGGGGCTTGGCGGAGCGGGCGGGTATTTGAACGCTCTGAGGTGAGCCCGACTTATCTGCGCCAGATTGATGTGGCTTGCTGCCCGATCACGCGCAAAATATTGACCCATGGCAGCGGAGCTTTGTCCGATGCATCGGTCGACCGGGTCTGCGATGACGGCGCCTATGCCGCAGGTAATCTGGCAGTGATGAGCCAGCGCGCCAACCAGGCCAAGGCCGACAAGACCGTCGATCAGTTGCTGGCGTTGGCCCGGCAGGTTGCGGCAGCGCCACAGCAGTCGAACGAATTCCGCTCGAACTTGACCGCCGAACAATGGGCTAGGCTTGCGGTGCTGGCTTCATTTGCCACACCGATGACGCATGCCAAGGCGGCCTGCATCCCGCTGCTGGTCCTGCCGCCGAATCGGCTCCGAGTGCTCAATCCGGTGCAGTCGCTGCAACTGATCCTGAGCCGGCAAGTCACCCAGGCCGGCCATGGCCGTCGCTGCTCATCGATTGCCGGTCAGATGCCTTCAAAAGAGACCCGACGGGCCTTCGACAATTTCATGTCCTTGCTGCTGGAACGCCGAACTGCCGCCAAGCGGCCCGCCGGACTGCTGGAATTGCGCCATTCAATTGAGGATTTGTGGAGCGACCCACTGATCAACTCGCGTTGGCAGCGACTGGCGCTCGGGCTCACCTCCGAAGCCTGCGAGCGCATCGTCTGCGCTGCCGTCGAAGGCGGTTTGGCAGGGCCATCAATGCGCTGGATCAGCCCTGCTGTGGCCACCGAAAACTGGTCGCTCGCGTCACGAGGCTTCGTCAGCGGGGCCACCAACACTGAACGTTCCAGCAATGCAGGTGCAAATATCTTGCTGATGCCGGCACGCAAGACGCATTAGGCACACATCGGACAAAAAAAACCCGCGACGAACGTCCGTGCGGGTTTTTGAGGTGCCTGGATTTGCAAGGTGAATCAGTCGCTTTGACCAAAGGTTCCACCCTGCATGGATCGATGCCGAGCGCAGGATCAGCCCGGCAACAGCCGCAGACCTCAGGCCGGCCAGGGCAAGGAGTAGGTCTTGACGTTGGTAAAGCTCTTCATGGCTTCGAGCACACCTTCCTTGTAGCCCAGGCCTGAATCCTTGATGCCACCAAAAGGCGTGAGCTCCAATCGATAGCCCGGCACTTCGCGCACGTTGACGCTTCCCACATGGAGTTCGTTCACCAAACGCGTAACGACATCAAGGCGGTTGGTACATACCGATGAAGACAATCCATAGGCGGTTCCATTGACAATGCGAATCGCCTCTTCCAAATCGTGGAATCGAATCACCGGTGAGACCGGTCCAAATGTTTCTTCGCGAACCACCGTCATATCGGGTGTGACATGGTCCAACACCGTGGGCGAATACAGCGCACCCACGCGCTGATTGCCCACCAGAAGCTTGGCACCCTGAGCCACAGCCTCGTTCACGCGGGACTCGAACAAACGCGCCGCCTGTTCGTCAATGACGGTGCCCATATCCATGCCCGGATCAGCGGGGTTGCCGTATTTCCAAGCTTTTGTCTTTTCGAGCAACTTCTCAACGAAGGCGTCGGCCACCGAAGCGTGAACCAGAATGCGTTTGACGGCCGTGCAACGCTGGCCGGAATTTTTGTAGGAACCCGCAACGGCAAGTGAGGACGCTTCCTCCAGATCCGCATCGTCCATCACGATGATCGGGTCATTGCCGCCAAGTTCGAGCACCATCCGGCGGTAGCCTGCCGTGCGTGCAATGTGTTTGCCGATTACAACACCACCGGTAAAACTCACCAGGTCAATATTCGGGTTGGTCAGCAACTCGTCCGCAATCTCGGCAGGGTCGCCCGTGACGACCTGAAACATCGCCGGTGGCAAGCCAGCTTCGTACAGAATATCGGCGAGCATCAAGGCAGAAAGTGGCACCTTCTCCGACGGTTTGAGCACCATGCGATTGTTGGTGGCAATCGCTGGAACCACTTTGTGGGCCACCTGGTTCATCGGGTGGTTGAAAGGCGTGATCGCGCTGATCACCCCCAACAACGGATCACGCTGGGTATAGACCCGACGCTGGCGACCATGCGGCGTAATGTCACAAGAAAAAATCTGGCCGTCATCCTGCAAGGCTGCGTTGGCGCCAAAAACCAGCACATCACGGACGCGACCCGCTTCATAGAGACTGTCCTTTTTGCAAAGGCCAGACTCCAAGGTAATCAGGTCACTGATGCGATCGGCCTGCGCAACCACGATGTCTGCGGCCCTGTGCAGGATGTTGGAACGCTCGTAGCGGCTCAACCGGGGACGGTAGGCCTGGGCGATTTCAAATGCCTGTCGCACATCGCTGACACCCGCCTTGGGCACCGTGCCGATGCAGTCACCGGTATAGGGATTGTGAATCTCGATCACACGATCGCGGTTAATGCGTTGCCCGCCTATGCGCAGGGCTTCAGAGTGGAACTTCATAAGATGACGTTTGAGGGTTTTGACAAAACGGATTTCAATCGCTTGCGGCTCTCTTCGACGTGGAGTTTGAGTACGCCCAAGGCTTTGCGCTTGTTGCCTTCAACCAAGGCAGTAAACATATTTTGATGATCAACCACTGAGCGTCGCAATGTCGATGCGTCCGGCGAACTTGCATGCGCCTGCTGGCGGAAAAGCGATAGCTCATTGACCAGTCGCCGGTAGGTGTGAAGCAAAGTCTCGTTGCCTGCAAGTTCGGCAAGCCGCTCATGAAACTGGACATTGAGCGCGTGGCAGCCGGAAAAATCGGCCTCGGCTGCAAGTTTTTCCGCATTGCTCAACAGTTCGGGCAAACCTGAATCGGCCAGGCACTCAGGCGTTTTGGCAACTCTGGAAACGATAAGTTTTTCAAGTGCCGTGCGCACTTCAAAAATATCGTCTGCTTCCTGTGGGGTGATGATTCGCACGAAAACGCCGCGGTTCTTCTCAACCCGCACAAGCCCCTTCTCCTCCAGCGACCGAAATGCTTCACGGATAGGCCCGCGTGACACCCCGAGTTGGGTAGCAAGCGAAGCTTCCCGCAGTGGATCGCCAGGCGCAAAGGCACCCCCTCGCAGCATTCGTTCGAGTTCTTCCTGAACCAGCGACGGCATGGAATGGTGTTTTAGAACACCCAAGGTCTGCGCAAATGTCATGAATTCTTCATAGGGTGTAAATGGCCCCGCCACATTTTTGACAAATCGTAGATTGTCAACAATTTGACACATTTGAATTTTAAGCTCGCGAACATTGCAATCCGATGACAGTGGAGAAACCGATGTCGTTTGCCGTTGTCACGCGCGAGCTGAGCAAGTCCTACGCCAATTGCC
>CANFIC010000376.1 GCA_947446685.1 Burkholderiales bacterium | reverse complement strand
ATCCCGCATTGCGCTGCGCTTCATGCCGGGCTACGAAACGGCTTCTTCTTCAAGCCAATCGACCTTGGCCATCTTGCGCACCAGCACGAACTCGTCGCGGTTGGTACCGATCGTTCCGTAATAGTTGAAGCCATAGCTCAGCTGCGCATAGCCGCCGATCATGTGGGTCGGTTTGGTCACGATGCGGGTGACCGAGTTGTGGATGCCGCCGCGCGTGCCGGTGATTTCCGACCCCGGGGTGTTGATGATCTTCTCTTGCGAGTGGTACATCATCACCATGCCCGGATTGATGCGCTGGCTGACCACCGCCCGCGCCGCGATCGCGCCGTTCGAGTTGAACAATTCGACCCAATCGTTGTCGACGATGCCGCCATTTCTGGCGTCATCCTCCGACAGCCAAATGACCGAGCCGCCGCGGTTCAGCGTCAGCATCATCAGGTTGTCGCTATAGGTCGAATGGATGCCCCATTTCTGGTGCGGCGTGATGAAGTTCAGCGCGATTTCCTTGTGACCGTTGGGCTTGACACCCTGCACCTCGACCAGCGCCTTCAGATCGACCGGCGGCCGATAGCTGCTGAAGCCCTCGCCGAAGGCCTGCATCCAGGGGTGATCCTGATAGAACTGCTGGCGGCCGGTCAAGGTGCGCCATGGGATCAGCTCATGCACATTGGTATAGCCGGCGTTGTAGCTGACTTTTTCGCTCTCGAGTCCCGACCAGGTCGGCGAGGAAATGATCTTGCGCGGCTGCGCCTGGATGTCACGGAAGCGGATCTTCTCGTCCTCACGCGACTTGGCCAGATGGGCATGCTCGCGGCCGGTCTGTTTGCTCAGGGCATCCCAGGCTTTCACCGCCACATGGCCGTTGGTCTCAGGCGCCAGCATCAGCACGACTTCGGTCGCGTCGATGTCGGTTTCGATTTTCGGCATGCCGAAAGTCACGCCCGGCTCGCGCACCCTGCCGTTCAATTCACCCAGCGCGACCACTTCGTCGTCGGTGTTCCAGTTGATGCCCTTGCCGCCGTTGCCGGACTTGTTCAACAAAGGGCCCAGCGCGGTGAAGCGCTTGAACAAATTGGGGTAATCGCGCTCGACCACGGCAATCTGCGGCGCGGTCTTGCCCGGAATCAGCTCGCATTCGCCCTTCTTCCATTCCTTGACCTCAAAGGGCTGGGCCAGCTCGGCCGGCGTGTCGTGCATCAAGGGTGTCAGCACCAACTCCTTTTCGACACCCAGATGGCCGACGCAGAGTTCGCTGAAGCTCTTGGCAAAGCCCTTGTAGATTTCCCAGTCGCTGCGCGCTTGCCAGGCCGGGTCGACAGCAGTCGACAGCGGGTGGATGAAGGGATGCATATCGCTGGTGTTGAGGTCGTTCTTCTCGTACCAGGTGGCGGTCGGCAGCACGATGTCCGAATACAGGCAAGTCGTGCTCATGCGGAAGTCCAGCGTCACCAGCAGGTCGAGCTTGCCCTCAGGGGCCTTGGCATGCCATTCAACTTCCTCGGGCTTGGTGTCATAGACGGCGGCGCCCTCCTGGGAGGATAGGGGGCCCACTTGTTCGCCGAGATCCTTGCCCTGCACACCATGGGTCGTGCCCAGCAGATGCTTGAGGAAATACTCATGCCCCTTGCCCGACGAGCCGAGGATGTTCGAACGCCAGACGAACATATTGCGCGGCCAGTTGGCCGGATGATCCGGGTCTTCGCAGCTCATCCGCAGCGTGCCGTCCTTGAGCGCCTGGATCGCATAGTCGCGCGGATCGAGGCCGGCTTCTTTCGCGTCCTTCACCACCTGCATCGGGTGGGTCTGCAGTTGCGGCGCCGAGGGCAACCAGCCCATCCGTTCGGCCCGCACGTTGTAGTCGATCAGGCTGCCGCCATATTTGGCCTTGTCGGCCAGTGGCGACAGCACTTCCGACACATCGAGCTTCTCGTAGCGCCATTGATCGGTGTGGGCATAGAAGAAGCTCGTGCTGTTCATCTGCCGCGGCGGACGGATCCAGTCGAGGCCGAAAGCCAGGGCGGTCCAGCCGGTCTGCGGCCGCAGCTTTTCCTGGCCGACGTAATGGGCCCAGCCGCCACCCGACTGGCCGATGCAGCCGCACATCATCAGCATATTGATGATGCCGCGATAGTTCATGTCGCAGTGGTACCAGTGGTTCATCGCCGCACCGATGATGACCATCGACTTGCCGCGGGTCTTGTCGGCGTTGTCACCGAATTCGCGCGCCACCGTGATGATCTGCTCGCGCTTCACACCGGTGATGGTTTCAGCCCAGGCCGGTGTGTAGGCCAGATTGTCGTCATAGCTGGTCGGGGTCTGGTCGCCAAAACCGCGGTTGATGCCGTACTGCGCGACCTGCAGGTCGAACACCGTGGCCACCAGCACTTCACCCGCGTCGGCATGCTTGCCGAGCTTCATGCGCACGACTGGCACATGCCGCTCGAGCACATCCTGCTGCTTGTTGGACTGGAAATTGGGTGTGTCGATCCCGCCAAAATAAGGGAAGCCGACAGTGGCGATTTCATGCACCTGCTCGCCGTCCTCGATCACCGAGAGCTTGAGCTTCACATCGGTGTCGCTGCGTGCTTCCTTGGACTCCAGATTCCACTTGCCGAGGTCTTCGCGTTCGGCCGCGCCCCAGCGGAAACCGATCGACCCGTTCGGCACGATGACCTTGCCGTGGATATCAAAAGCCAGCGTCTTCCAGTCGGGGTTGTTGTCCTGACCGAGCTTGCCGCCGAAATCGCTGGCGCGCAGATAGCGGTCGGGCACCAGCAATTCACGACCGTCAGGCGTGGTCGTCTTCTTCAGTTGCACCAGCAAGGGCAGGTCGGTGTAGCGGCGCGCGTAGTCGTCGAAATAACTCGATCTCTTATCGAAATAGAACTCCTTCAGGATCACATGGCCCATGGCCATCGCGATCGCCGCATCGGTGCCCTGCTTCGGGTGCATCCAGATGTCAGCGAGTTTGGAGACTTCGGCATAGTCAGGCGTGATCGCTACCGTCTTGGCGCCCTTGTAGCGCACCTCGGTGAAGAAATGCGCGTCGGGAGTACGCGTCTGCGGCACATTCGAGCCCCAGGCGATGATGTAGTTGCTGTTGTACCAATCGGCACTTTCGGGCACATCGGTCTGCTCACCCCAGACCTGCGGACTGGCGGGCGGCAGGTCGCAATACCAGTCGTAAAAGCTCATGCAGACGCCGCCCAGCAGGCTCAGGTAGCGGCTGCCCGCCGCATAGGAAATCATCGACATCGCCGGAATCGGCGAGAAGCCGATGATGCGGTCAGCGCCGTATTTCTTCACCGTGTAGATATTGCTCGAAGCGATGATTTCATTCACCTCATCCCAGCTCGAGCGAACGAAGCCGCCGAGGCCGCGGTCTTTCTGCCATTCGCGCTTTTGCTCCTGGTTCTCGACGATATTGGCCCAGGCGTCGACCGGGGTCCTCGCGACCATGCGCGCGGCGCGCCAGAACTTCAAGAGCGAGCCTCGCACCATTGGGTACTTGACGCGGTTGGCGCTGTACAAATACCAGGAATAGCTGGCGCCACGGGCACAGCCGCGCGGCTCATGGTTGGGCATGTCGGGCCGCGTGCGCGGGTAATCGGTCTGCTGGGTTTCCCAGGTCACGATGCCGCCCTTGACATAGATCTTCCACGAGCAGGAACCGGTGCAGTTGGTGCCATGGGTCGAGCGCACGATCTTGTCATGCGCCCAGCGGCTGCGGTAGGCATCTTCCCAGGTGCGGTCCTCGGCCGTGACGCGGCCATGGCCGTCAGCGAAGTCTTCTTTGGGCTGGGCGAAGTAGCTCAGTCGGTCGAGAAAATGGCTCATTTCTTGGTCCCTTCATTTCAATTTCAATGCCTGCAGCAGCTGCGCCGCAAGCGCTCAATCAGGCCAGCATCCTGATCAGGGGTTCTT
>CANFIC010000375.1 GCA_947446685.1 Burkholderiales bacterium | reverse complement strand
CGAGCAATGAGCGCGCGATCCAGGCCGAGCTTGAATCTGCCGCGCAGAACAAGACCGTGCTGGTCGTCGCGCACCGCCTGTCCACCGTCGTTGATGCCCATGAAATCCTGGTGCTTGAGGCCGGCCAGATCGTCGAGCGCGGCAACCATGAGCAATTGCTCGCAATGCAAGGCGAATACGCGCGCATGTGGCGCTTGCAGCAGAGCGGATCCGACGAGCAGCCCGCGCCAGCGTTGCAAGTCGCCTGAGGGACTGCTGCCGCGCTTCTAACAGATCAGCGGCCGCGCACCTGCCAATCGGCCAGGTCGATACGCGGCTGTTCGAACAACTCGTTCAGGCGCGCGTACCAGCCGCCGCCATGCATGCGCCCGACGAGGTCCAGCTTTTTGACGTCGACATGGCAGCGCTCGGCGTCAAGCACCGCCTCGTCGTCGATATGGATCGCCACCACGCTGGCCAGCACGATCGAGCGCATTTCTCCGAGCTCGATGATTTGCAGCGTCCTGCATTCAAAGGCGACCGGGCTGCCGGCGATGCGCGGCGGCGCCACCTTGGTGGAAGGCAGGGTTGCCAGCCCGGCCATTTCGAGTTCATTGACCTCGGCTTCGAACTCGATGCTGGTGATGTTCATCGCTTCCACCATCGCGAAGGGCACCAGATTGATGACGAATTCGCCGGAGTCGCGGATATTGCGCGCCGAGTCCTTCAAGGCCTGGCCATGGGCGCCAATCCCCAGGGCAACCACTGGCGGATTGCCCGACATCGCGTTGAAGAAGGAGAAGGGCGCTGCGTTCAGCCGCCCCTGGCCGTTCTGCGTCACCACCCAGGCGATCGGGCGCGGCAGCACGGTTGAGGTGATCAACTTGTAGACGTTCTTGCCGTCGAGTTGGTCGGGATCGAAATACATGGTCTTGATTCTCTGGTCGGGGCTTTGGAACTCAGCCGCGGTAGCGGTTGCGTGGCCTCAGCATCAGGCCGGCCGTGCGTTGTTCGATCACATGACCGATCCAGCCGGCGCAGCGTGACAGGGTCAGCAGCGCGACTGCCGAGCGCTCGGGCATACCCAGCGTATGACAGAGCAGCACCAGGCCGGTTTCCACTCCGGGGCGCATGCCGGGCTTGGATTGCACCATTGCGACATGCTCGGCAAAACGGTTCGAGCCCTTGCCGCCATCCAGATAGCGTTGCGCGGTGCCGAGCAGCAGCAGCGCACGCGGGTCGCCATTGGGGTAAAGCGGATGGTCAAGACCGGATGCGACGCCGTTTGATCCGCGCTGCCTTTCCAGCAATCTGCAGAATTGCTCGCCGTCATCGCCCGAGTTCAACAACAAATCCTCGATCCGGTCGCAGGCTCGCCTGGCCCTCGAACTGCTGTGCACGCTGAGGGCCGAATTGAGGCAATGGTGGAGACTCGCGCCGCTCGAAGCGGCCAGGCGTACCGCCACTGTCTGCGGTGTCAGTTGATGGTCGGCGAGCAGCACCAGTGCGATGTCGATGGCCTCGGCCGCTGCGGGGTCGAGTTCAAGCACTTGCGCTATTTGCGCTGCGATCGACAAGTCCGGGCCGGCGACTGCCAGTTTGTCTGAGGGCCGCAGATTGCACAGGCAATCGGCCAGCAGGCGCAGCAGCGCACGGGCGCAGGCAATGGTGGTGCCCGCGCGGATGTCGTCATTGCCCGCTTCTGACGCCGCCAAGGAGGCGACCAGCATCGAGAACTTGCGGATCGGGTCGATCCTCGCCTTCTTGACTTCCTGCTGCAGCGCCTGCAGCACTGCGACTTGCAACCTGCCTGGCTGCGCCACTTCCCATAAGACGGGGTCTTCGCTGAGCATGCCGGTCCAGATCATTTCGGCGACGTTTTCGAAATGTTCGCCGTTGCTTGCCAAATCAACTGCAGCAATGCCCCGGTAGCATGGACCTTCGGGCTTGATTTCGGTGATCGATGTCCGCACCACCGGTTGCGACCAGAAGGGCGCACCAGACTTCGCATCGCTGCCTTCGACCTTCGAGCGCCCGCGCTTGGCGAGTTGTTCGACATCCTCGCGCAGGTACAGGAAGCCGCGATGCTGGTCGCTGCGGATGCGCCGCACCAAGCCCCGGCTGACATAGACGTAGAGGGTCTGCAACTTGATCCGCAGCAAGGCTGCGACTTCCTGCGCCTTCAGGTACTGATCCCCGGTTGCAACCGGCATGTCGGTTACATTCCTGCCCAGCGTCTTTTTTGTCGCCATGGTCGCCTTTATCGCTATTTGACGTTGATTATAAAATCAATGTTGATATAAATGTGTGAAAATCTGTAATCAATCACCGTTGGAACGAAAGGCCGGCCCATGCAGATCATCGACGCCGATTCCCATGTCATCGAGTCTTCGCAGACCTGGGCCTACCTCGATCCGGTCTATCACGCCAGGCGGCCCCTGCCGATCTCGGTGCCGGTCGATACCGATTTCAAGGACTGGAACAGCTTCTGGTTGATCGACCGCAAGGTGCGCCATTTTGGCGCCACGCCGGTCGACGGCAATCTGATGGCCTCACGCAAGGCTTATTCGGTGGGCTGTCAGCAATTGACCAATGTGGCCGAACGCATCGCGGCGATGGACCGGATGAAGGTGGCACGTCAACTGGTGCATCCTTCTTTCGCCTTGTCCATCCTCAGCGAAGACGCCGATCTGGAAGCCGCGCTGTTCCAGAGCTACAACACCTTCATGGCGAATGCCTGTGCGCAGGCACCCGGGCGGCTTTATTTCAACGCCATCGTGCCGTTCAGACAGCCTGATGTCGCGGTGGCCGAATTGCGCCGGCTGAGCCAACTCGGTGGCATGGCCAGCGTGCTGGTGCGTGGCCTGGAATGGGACAAGCCGATGGACCACCCGGCCCATTACCCGATCTTTGCCGAAGCCGAACGTCTGGGCCTGCCGATGGTCGTGCACCTCGGCCTGGGTTCGCCGACGATGTTCCAGATGTTCGATGGTCTGGTGCATCCGGCCGCCGAGAAGAAGACCTTCTACCCGCCTTATTCGCGCCGGCTGTTGAGCACCTTGACCGTGCAATACGGCTTCTTCAACCTGATGGAGGGTTCGTTGCTCGACGACTTTCCCAAGCTGCGCTGGGCTTTTCTTGAGGGTGGCGGCTGCACCTGGATGGCAGCGGCGCTGCGTACGGTCGAGCGCGGCGGTCGCAAGGTTGCCCATGCTTTTGCCGACCAGCGCATCCATGTCGGCTGCGAACCTGACGACGACATCCGCTATGCCATCAGCGTGATCGGCGAGGACGCCTTGCTGGTGTCGAGCGATATGCCGCATTTCGATGAGGCGGCGCATGACTCGATCGCTGAAGAATATGAGCAGCGCGGCGATCTGTCTGAATCACTGCTGAAGAAGATGTTCAGCGGCAATGCCGAGCGTTTGTTCGGTTTCGCTGCAGCCACCGGCAAGCCGGGCTGACCCCGGGCTGGACTTTGGAGCTCTGGTACACGCGCTGCCCATTGCCCACCGCATCCGGTGTGGCGATCGAACTTGGCCTGCTCGACGCCTGCTTCGAGCCACAAGGCATTCATGTCCGTTCGCTGAATGCGTCGGTGCAGCGCAGCGTACGCGACGCTCATTACGACCACAGCCAGCAGTACATGTTCAGGCAAGGCGGATCGATGCCGCCGCTCTGGAGTCGATCGAGGGGCGCTGACACGGTGCTGCTGGCGACCAGTTGGATCCGCGAGTACCAGGCGGTGATTGCGATGCCCGGTAGCGGCATCTCCGGCCCGACCGATCTGCGCGGCCGGCGCCTGGGTTTGCCTCGTCGCCTGAACGACCCCTTCGACTATTGGCGCGCGATGTGTCTGCGCGGCTATGAGGCTGCGCTGGGCATGGCCGGCCTGGGCCTCGATGCAGTCGAGCTGGTCGATTTGCCGGTGCAGGAGACGCAGAT
>CANFIC010000374.1 GCA_947446685.1 Burkholderiales bacterium | reverse complement strand
AGAGCTTTGCGGATGGATACCAGGGGCTGTCAGCACGCTCCAGCATCCATCGCCAATCAGGCGCGAAAGGCAGCAAGATCCAGGTCGGCAGGCCCAGCGCAGCGCTGAGATGGGCGATGCTGGTATCCACCGTGAGCACGACATCCATCAACTCGCAAAGCCCCGCCGTGCTCTGGAAATCCATCAGCTCATCGTCAAAGTTCCTGACCCTCGAGGTCGCCCGGAGCGTTTCCAGATCCTCGGCCCTGATGCCCTTTTGCAGGCAGAAATATTCGAATCCTTGCGGCAGCTGCTCCAGCAGCCGTGACAGCTTGATGCTGCGGTTATGGTCGTTTGAATTCGCCGCGCTGCCGCTCCAGACCAGACCGACGCGGTGCCAACTGCGCGGCCCGAGCCGGTCTCGCCATTCAGCGACCTTGCCGCTGTCAGCCACCAAATATGGCCCGGATGCCGGCATACCTTCGATGCTCGAGCCGAGCGCCAAGGGCGTCGAAAGCATCGGGCAGTGATAGTCGTAATCGGGCAGGGGCTGGCCTGCGGCGACCCAGCGGTCCACCCCCGCCACCTCTTGCAGCAAGGGGATCAATGCCGCCGGCACTTCGGCAATGACTATCGCCCCGAGGCCGGCCGCCAGACGGGCATAGCGGATGAACTGAATCGTGTCGCCAAAGCCCTGCTCAGCATGCAGCAACAGCCGCTTGCCCTTGATCGGCGCGTCTCCCAGCCAGAGTTTTTCGGCCGGGAAGCGGAGCGTTTTACCCAAGCGCTTGTTCTTCCAACGCCATTCATACAAAGGCCAGCCTTGCTTGAAGTCTCCGGCCGTCAGCAAGGTCACGGCCTTGTTCCAGCGCGCCCCCGCGTAATCCGGGTCCAGCTTGATGGCACGGTCAAAGCTCTCGATGGCAGGGCCAAGTCGCTGCAGCGCCTGCAGCGCCGCACCCCGGTTGGAATGGGCGCCGGCAAAGTCGGGTTTGGCGGCGATGGCAAGGTCGTAGCTGGCAATCGCCTCCTCGTAGCGCTCGAGACCGACCAGCGCATCGCCGCAATTGGAATGGGCCATGAAATGGCCCGGGCTGATGGCGCTGGCCTGCTTGTAGCTCGCGACTGCAGCCTCGAACTGCTTGAGCTCGACCAGCGCATTGCCAAGGTTGTAGTAGGCATCGGCCGAAGCCGGCCGGATCTCTATCGCGCGCCGGTAGCTGGCCGCCGCAGCGTCGAACTGCCCGAGTTCGGTCAAGGCATTGCCGCGGTTGTTGTAGGCATCGGCATAGCCGGGATCGAGCTTGATGGCCTGGTCGTAATCATCAAGCGCTTCGGCAAGTCGCTTTAGTTCCTTCTTCGCCACGCCGCGATTGAACCAGGCCCCGGCATAGTCGGGTTTGAGCTTGATGGCCAGGCTGTAGCTTTCGACCGCAGCGTCGAACCGCCCGAACTCATTCAAGAGCACGCCCCGGTTCGAATGGGCATCGGCAAATCCAGGCTGGATGCGGATCGCTTCGTCGTAGCAAGCCAGCGCCTCCGGCAGGCGCTTGAGTTCCTTCAAGGCAGCGCCCCGGTTCGATTGGGCCTGCGCATGGCCGGGCCGGATCGCGATTGCCTTGGCATAGCTGGCGGCAGCGGCCTCGAACTGGCCAAGCTCGTGCAAGGTCACGCCGCGGCTGAAATGGGCTTCCGCCTGATCGGGCTTGGCCGCGATCGCCCGATCAAAACTTTGCAAGGCCTCGACAGGCCTCCTGGATGCACGCAGAACATTGCCGAGATTGAAATGGAAAACAGCATTCCCCGGATCGAGCGCGATCGCCCTGCGGATCAATGCCTCGGCTTCTTCCGGCCGCTTTTCCTGGAAGGCGATGATCCCGCGTTGATGCAAGGCACCGGCATAGGCATCCGCAACAGGCTCAGGCAAGGCCTGCGGCGGCGCCGCCAACGCCAGCAAATCGGCCCTGACCCTCGGCAATACTGGGGCCCAACCCTGGCTGTCTTCTTGCCGGTAAAGCCGCACGGACGGATACCAGGGGCTGTCGTTGCGGCCCAGCATCCAGCGCCAGTCGGGCGCGAGTGGCAAGAGAATCCAGGTCGGCCGCCCCATTGCCCCGGCGAGATGGGCAATGCTGGTATCGACCGTGAGCACGACGTCCATCAACTCGCAAAGCCCCGCCGTGCCCTGGAAATCCATCAGCTCATCGTCAAAGATCCTGACCCGCGGATTGACAAGAATCGTTTCCTGATCCTCGGCCCGGATGCCCTTTTGCAGGCAGAAATATTCGAACTGTTCGGGCAGATGCTCCAGCAGCAATGACAGCTTGATATTGCGCTTGTGGTCATTCGGATTGGCCGCACTGCCGCTCCAGACGAGGCCAACCCGGGGTTGCTTCGGCGGCCCCAATCTTTGCCGCCATGGCTCGATCTGCCCGGCTTGCGCCTGCAGATAGCTTGGCCGGGCGGGGACGGTCTCCAGGCCGGTCTTGAAGGCCAATGGCAGCGAAAGCAGCGGGCAGTGATAGTCGAAATCAGGCGTGGCAGAACCCGCAATGCACCATTCGGCCACCCCTTCCACGCCCTGCAGAATTCCGGCCAGCGGTGCTTGAACCTCAGCGATCACATGGGCGCCGCGTTGCGCGAGCAGGCTGGCATAGCGGATGAACTGGATCGTGTCACCGAAGCCTTGCTCGGCATGCAGCAACAGCCTCTTGCCCTTGATCGGCTCGGCACCCAGCCAGAGTTTTTTCCCGGGGAAGCGGGCCAGGTTCCCGAGCTTTTCGTTTTTCCATCGCCACTCGTAAAGCGGCCAGGCAGCCTCCAGCTGGCCCGACAACAGCAAGACCAGCGACTTGTTCCAGTAGGCCTCGGCATGCTCAGGGTTGGCCGCGATGGCCAGGTCGAAGCTCGCCAGGGCTTCATCGAGTCGCAACAGTTCCTGCAGGGCAGTGCCCCGGTTGGAGCAGGCCAGGGCGTTTGCGGGGTCGAGTCTGATCGCCTCGTCGTAACTGGCCAGCGCTGCATCGAGCAAGCCCAGCTCCTGCAGCGCAGTCGCCCGGTTGGCGAAGGCCTCGGAATAGCCAGGGTTGATCGCTATGGCTTGGTCGTAGCTGGCCAGGGCCTGCGGCAATTGCCCCAGTTCCTGCAGCGCCGTACCCCGGTTTGAATGAGCTTCGGCGCAATCCGGATCGATGCCAATGGCCCGGTCAAAGGCAGCGCCCGCTTCCTCCGGGCGCCTCAGCCGCTTCAGGGCCATGCCGCGGTTGATATGGGCGGCGACATTGCGCGGGCTGACCTCGATGGCCCGGTCGTGCGATTGCAGCGCTTCGGCGTACCGATTCATTGCAAGCAGCAAGATGCCGCGATTGACATGAGCAGCGGCGAGCAAGGGTTTGATGCGGATCGCCTGCTCATAGCTTTCCAACGCAGCGTCCAGCCGACCCAACTCTTTCAGGGCATTGCCGCGGTTGTAGCTGGCCTCGGCATAGTCACCATTCAGACGGAGCGCCTGGTCATAACTTTCTACGGCCGCCTCACACTGTTTCAGCCTTCTCAAGACATTGCCCCGATTGCCATGAAAAGCGGCGACAGCCGGATTGATGGCGATCGCTTCATCAAACAAGGCCAGCGCCAGCTGGTTGTTGTTTTCCTGATAAGCGATGACTCCCAGCAGGTGCAAGGCTTCGGCCTTGTCCGGCGGGGAAGCAAGCAACTGCTGGTAGACCGCCTTGGCTTGGGCCAACCGGCCCTGCTGGTGCAAGGCCTTGCCTTCGCCGATGGTGGGCTGGGTGCCCAGCTTCAACAGATCGGCCTTGAGCCGTTCAAGGGTAGAAGTCCAGTCACCCAGCGATGCCTGCCGGTAGAGTTTGGCGCCCGGATACCAGGGGCTGTCGTCCCGATCCAGCAGCCAGCGCCAATCCGGCACATAGGGCAGCAGGATCCAGGTCGGCTT
>CANFIC010000373.1 GCA_947446685.1 Burkholderiales bacterium | reverse complement strand
TAGCTGACATCAGGCTCGTTCAGACGCTTGAAGCGTTCCTTGTGATCGGCCCAGGGGAACTTGCCCGAATCGACGATGATGCCGCCGATCGTCGTGCCATGGCCGCCGAGGTATTTGGTCAATGAATGCACGACGATGTCGGCACCATGCTCGAACGGCCGGCACAAATAGGGGCTGGCGACCGTGTTGTCAACGATCAGCGGCACGCCATGGGCATGTGCGACTGCGGCCAGCGCTGCCAAATCGGTGATATTGCCCAGCGGGTTGCCGATCGTTTCGCAGTAAACCGCCTTGGTGCGCGAATCGATCAGCTTGGCAAACGATGCCGGGTCACGGTAATCGGCAAAACGCACCTCGATGCCCATCTGCGGGAAGGTATGGGCAAACAGGTTGTAGGTGCCGCCATACAGCGTCGACGCCGAGACGATGTTGTCGCCGGCCTCGGCAATCGTCTGGATCGCATAGGCAATCGCCGACATGCCGGAGGCCACCACCAGCGCGGCAATGCCGCCCTCCATCGCTGCGACCCTTGCTTCAAGCACCGCATTGGTCGGGTTCATGATGCGGCTGTAGATATTGCCTGCGACCTTCAGGTCGAACAAATCAGCCCCATGCTGGGTGTTGTCAAACGCGTAGGCCACCGTTTGATAGATCGGCACCGCGACCGCTTTGGTGGTCGGATCCGGCGTGTAGCCGCCGTGAACGGCAATGGTTTCGATTTTCATGGTTTCATCTCCAAACAAGAAATTATCTTAAGGCAAGCTTGCAGTAATCCCCGCCCGGGCAGACCCTGAAGCGATCGGCTTGGCCGCCGCAGTTTAGTGGTTGTTGCCCCGCTGGCCTCGAGGCCTGGCCTGATGCGCCTCGACCCAGTCGAGAAACTCCCGGTACCAGAGTTGCGAATTGCGCGGTTTCAGGACCCAGTGGTTTTCGTCCGGGAACCAGAGCAAGCGGGCTTCGATGCCACGCGCCTTCAGCGTGTTGTAGTAGGCCAGGCCATTGCAGTCGGGCACGCGGAAATCCTGTGCGCCGTGGATCACCAGCGTCGGTGTGTTCATCTGTGCAGCAGCGCTGGCCGGGCTTTGCCCCAGCACCTTGGCGCTGTCCTGCCAATACAGCGCGCCGAGGTCTTTCGGGCGCTCGGGGTAAGAATCTGCGCTGAAGGTCGCCACGCGGTCGAACACGCCGGCATGGCAGACATAAGACCGGTAGCGGCCTGGCGTTGGCAGATGGCCGTTCATCCAGGCCACCAGAAAGCCGCCGTAGCTGCCGCCGGTGGCGCTCAATTTCCTGGGGTCAGCCCAGCGCTGCGCCAGCAACCAGTCGCTGCCGGCCTCGATGTCCTGCAACTCAAGTTCGCCCTGGCGGCCCATGATGCTGTCGCGAAAGGCAAAGCCGAAACCGCTGCTGCCGTGGTAGTTGACCTGCGCCACCACATGGCCGCGCGAAGCCAGCACATGCGGGTTCCAGCGGTAGCTGAAACTGTCGCCTGCGGCCGCGAAAGGCCCGCCATGAATGACTTGCAGCAGCGGATATTTCTTGCGCGGATTGAAGCCCGCCGGCAGCGTCAGCCACATCTGCACTGCATCGCCCAATGCGCCGGTCAGGCTGACCTCGCGCAGTTCACCCAGATCGCGCTGCGCCAGCAAGGCATCGTTGAAGTGATCGAGCCGCTGTGGCGCCTGGCCGCTGCGGATGACATGCAGTTGCACCGGATGGGCTGCACTGTCGCTGGCATAGACGATCAAGCCGTCGCCGAGACCAAAACCCTGCATCCAACCACCTTCGGCCGCCATGCTGAGACTGCCAGCGGCCAGATCATGGCGCCATAAATGGCAACGGCCGCGGCTCTGTGCATTGAAATAAACTGCGCTGGCATCAGCGGCCCAGCGCAGCGGCGCCTCGACATGCTGATCCCGGCTTTCACCCAGCGCTTGCCAACTGCCGTTGAGCTCGACCAGGGCGAGCTGATTGAGCGCGGTGTGGCGCTTGCCGACCTGCGCAGCGGTCGCGGCCAGCGCCAAGCCGTCGGGGCGCCAGCGCGGTGCCCCCAGATCCCAGTCAGCCGAATCGACCAGGTGGGTGACGCGGCGGCTGGCGATGTCGATCAACGACAGCGACAAGCGGTTGCCCATCAACGGCGTTGCTGCCCGGTCATGCACAAAGGCGATGCTGCCGCTGTTGGGGCTGGGGTCGTAGACCAGATTGCCCTCCGCATCACGCGGCAGCTCCAGATTCTGTCCCTCGAACAGGTCGGTGATCTTGCCGGTGGCCAGGTCAAGCAACAACAGATGCAGCGCCCGGCCCATCGGGATGTTGTGGTCGAAATAGCGGTAATAAGCTTCGCTGGTGGCGTAGCCGGTTTGCTTGCGATCAGCCTCGGCCTTGTGCCGACGCCCCTGCGCGGCGGCGCCCTTGAGCTCGGGCCAGACCCAGGCGGTGAAGACAATCCGGCGGCCATCGGCCAGCCATTTGAACGATTCAATACCGGGGGCGAATGAAGTTTTGCGCTGGGCCTCGCCACCGTCCGGACTGATCAGATAGAGCTGCGGCGTCGCGTCCTTCTGGCCTTGCTGCTCACGCCGGGCCAGGAAGGCGATCGATTCGCCGCCGGGCGACCAGGCGGGTTGGCCGTCCTTGTCACCGCAATAGGTCAACTGGCGCGGCGAACCCTCACCGGTCGGCAGCAGCCAAAGGCAGGCCGTAGATTTATTCTCTGCCAGCGAACCGCGGGTCACCGAACAGCAGACCTGCTGTCCGTCGGGCGAAACTGCGATCTGGCCGATCCGGTCCAGCGCCCATAAGTCCTCGGCATTCAACGGCGGCAGCGGTTTTTTCATCCGGCCAGTGTCGCCGAAACCGCAACAGCCGCCTGCCGCTTCAAGCGATCGCCAGCACCCGCAATATTTCCGTTCCGTAAGCCTCGAGTTTTTTAGCACCAACGCCGCTGATCTGCGCCAGCGCATCGAGGTCTTGAGGGTCCTGGCGTGCCATCTCGGCCAGCGTGGCGTTCTGGAAGATCACATAAGCTGGCAAGCCATGTTCCTTGGCGACTTCGGAGCGCCAGGCTTTCAGGTCATCAAAGCGCTGCTGCGCCTGGTCGTCAAGGTCGGACGGCGCAGCGCTCTTGCGCGATGGCTTGGCGAGCTTCGATTGCCGGCCTTTCTTCGGTGCGACGGTCGGCACTCGCAGCAGCAACTGCACTTCGCCCTTGAGCACCGAGCGGGCGCTATCGGCCAGGGCCAGGGTCATGTAATCGCCTTCGGTGACGACATGGCCGAGCGCGATCAACTGCCGCAGCACGGCGCGCCATTGCTGTTCAGGCAGGTCGGCGCCCACCGCCCAGGTGCTCAGCGATTGGTGGCCATATTGCGCCACCTTGTCGGTCAGCTTGCCGCGCAACACATCGATCAAATGGCCGGCGCCGAAACGCTGCCCGCCGTTCTGGTGAAAGCGGTAAATGCAACTGAGTACCTTGCGCGAAGCATCGGTCGCGTTCCAGGTGGCCGGCGCAAACAGGCAGTTGTCGCAATTCCCGCAGTCGCTGCTGGCCTCGCCGAAATAGCCGAGCAAGCGCACGCGCCGGCAGTCGGTCGCCTCGGCCAGGGCCAGCAAGGCGTCGAGCTTGCCGCGCTGACCCTGCTTGAACTCCTCTTCAGCCGGGCTTTCGTCGATCATGCGGCGCTGGTTGACGACATCGGCCAGGCCATAGGTCATCCAGGCGTCAGCGGGGGTGCCATCGCGGCCGGCACGGCCGGTTTCCTGGTAATAGCTCTCGATGTTCTTGGGCAGGTCCAGATGCGCGACGAAACGCACATCGGGCTTGTCGATGCCCATGCCGAAGGCGATCGTCGCCACCATCACGACGCTGTCTTCGCGCAGAAAACGGTCCTGGTGCCGCTGGCGCAGCGCCGCATCCAGGCCGGCGTGATAGGGCAGC
>CANFIC010000372.1 GCA_947446685.1 Burkholderiales bacterium | reverse complement strand
TAAAGCGCCAGATAGCTGGCCGGCTCGACCGCAAACTGCGGGAAAAAATTGCGCTCGGTGATGTAGACGCCGCCGAACCAGTTGGCCCAGGAGACGCCTTGCACGCCCTCGACCGCCTTGATCCGCTGCAGGTAATTCAGCGGCAGCGGGAAGGTCAAGGAAATCGCGCTGCGCGCCACCAAGCGCGTGCTGCTCGACGCTTCGACACCGGCATACCAGGCACCGATGATCGTTCGCAGCAGGCCAAAAGCGCAGATCGCGACGACCAGGCCGACCATCGTCAAGCTGGTGCGCAGCTTGTGGCGGAAGGCGTTTTTCAACAGCAGCTTGAAGATGAACATCGATCAGACCGGCTGGGCCGGCAAACTTTCATCGGGCACCAACTCGCCCTTTTCAAGGTGCACGATGCGCCGCGCGCGCGCTGCCGCCTTCGGGTCATGGGTGACCATCACGATGGTCTTGCCCAGGCTGCGGTTGAGCTCGACCAGCAGGTCCAGCACCTCGGCGCCGGTTTGGCGGTCAAGGTCGCCGGTCGGCTCGTCGGCGACGATCAGCGTCGGGTCGCTGACCAGGGCACGCGCGATCGCCACGCGCTGCTGCTGGCCACCCGACAGCTCGTTCGGGTAATGGTCCATGCGGTCGTCGAGCCGAACCATATGCAAGGCGGTCAGCACATGCTCGCGCCGCTGCCTTGCCGACAAATGGGTCAGCAGCAGCGGCAGTTCGACGTTCTCGAACGCGCTGAGCACCGGCATCAGGTTGTAGAACTGGAAAATGAACCCGACGTTGCGCGCCCGCCAATCGGCCAACTCGCCTTCGCTGAGCGTGGCGATGTCGATGCCGCCGATCTCGATCCGGCCGCTGCTGGGCTTGTCGATGCCGGCGATCAGGTTCAGCAAGGTGCTCTTGCCCGATCCGCTGGGGCCCATCAAGGCGACGAAATCGCCGGCCATCACGTCGAGCTGCAGCTCGGTCAGCACCGCAATGTCCTGTCCGCCGCGCTGATAGCCTTTGGACAGATCGCGGATCTTGATCAATGGCGTTTCCACGCTCATTTGCTGACCAGGCTGACCTGCATGCCGGCTTTCAGGCTGGCTACCGGCGCCAGCACCAGCCGTTCACCCGACTTCAGCGCACCGCTGATTTCGATCACATCGCCAAGCTTGCGGCCCGGCTTCACCTCGACCGCTTCGAGCATGTCCTTGTCGCCCTCGCGCTTGATACGCAGCAGCCATTGCTTGCCATCGCGCTCGAGCAAGGCCTTCGGATTCACCGCCAGCACCGGCTGCTGCTCGGCCGTCGTCGGCGCCTGCGACAAAAAGCTGACCTTGGCGCTCATCTCGGGCAGGATGCGCGGGTCGAGCGTCTCGAACTGCACCTTGGTCATTACCGTCGCCTTGGCGCGGTCGACCGTCGGCACGATACCGGCGACCTTGCCGCGCAAGCGCAGGCCCGGCAGGGCGTCGAGCGTGATCTCGACCGGCGCACCAGCAACGACCTTGGACAAGCTGCTTTCCGACACATCGGCCTCGACCTCGAGCGTGCTCAGGTCGGCCATCGTCACCACAGCGCCCTGCGAGCCGGCGGCATTCGAGAACGGCGTGATGATGTCGCCGACATTGGCATTTTTGTTCAGCACCACCCCGTCAAACGGCGCGCGGATCTCGGTGAAATCGCGCATCACCTGCTGCACATTCAGCTGCGCTTGGGCTTGCAGCAAGGAGGCCTGGGCCGAACCCACACCGGCCTGCGCAGACAGTTGGCCGGCACGCGCCGCATCGAGCCGCCGCTGCGCCGCATCGAGCGCCTGCGACGAGACAAAGCCCTGCGCTTGCAAGCTCTTGCTGCGCTGCATCTCGGCATCGGCATTGCCCAGTTCGACCTCGGCCTGGCGCACTTGCGCCTGTGCCTGCCGTACCCCCGCCTCGCCCTGGCGCACGCCGGCTTGGGCGGCACCGATCGCCGCCTGCACATCGCTGGCATCGAGCCGCGCGATCAACTGGCCTTTCAGCAACCGGCTGCCTTCGCGCACATTCAGCTCGATCAAGCGCCCGGTCGCCTTCGATGCGACTGCAGCCCGGCGCTGCGCGACGACATAACCCGAAGCAGTCAGCTGCAGGTATTGCTGCGAGGGATAACTCTGCAGCACCGAAGTGGCCTGCACTTCGGGCTTGCGCGGCGCCATGGCCGTCCAGGCGCCGCCGATCAGCAGCACAGCGCCAATCAGCCAGGGCCAGGTCTTGCGTCGGCGCTTGACCTGCGGCGCCTGCCTGTCGATAGTGAGCGGGCCCAAGGTGGTCGAATCTGCCATGAGGTTTTCAGTTTCAGAGTTGATCGAAGAATTGCTGTTCATTCCAGGGCCGAGGCGATCACGCCGCCGCCCAGACAAACCTCGCCATCGTACAGAACTGCGCTCTGCCCCGGCGTGACCGCCCATTGCGGCTGATCGAAGCGCAAGGTGAAGCTGCCAAGGCCAGGCTCGTAGCTGCATGCAGCATCGCTCTGCCGGTAGCGGGTCTTGGCGCCGAGGCGGCCAGCCAAGGGTTCATTGCCGGTCCAGCTGAGATCGTCGGCGACCAGTTGATGGCTTTGCAGCCAGGGGTGAGCATGGCCTTGCACCACGTAAAGCGTATTGCTGGCGAGGTCCTTGCGGGCCACGAACCAGGGTTGATGGTCGCCGCCGCCGCGCGGTTGCCCCTTTTCCTTCACGCCGCCGATGCCCAGGCCCTGGCGCTGACCCAAGGTGTAAAAGGACAGGCCGACATGCTCGCCGAGCTTGCGGCCGCGTTCGTCCTTGATCGGCCCGGGCTGGTGCGCCAGATAGCGGTTGAGAAATTCGCGGAATGGCCGCTCGCCGATGAAGCAGATGCCGGTCGAGTCCTTCTTGCGGGCGTTCGGCAGCTCGATCGATTCGGCAATGCGGCGCACTTCGGTCTTGTGCAACTCGCCGATCGGAAACAGCGTTTTCGACAGCTGCGCTTGGTTCAAGCGGTGCAGGAAATAGCTCTGATCCTTGGCCGGATCGAGGCCCTTGAGCAACTGCGTCTGGCCGCTGAGCTCGCGGGTCCTGGCGTAATGCCCGGTGGCAATCTTGTCGGCGCCCAGACGCATCGCATGGTCGAGAAAAGCCTTGAACTTGATCTCGGCATTGCACAGCACATCGGGGTTGGGCGTGCGGCCGGCAGCATATTCGCGCAGAAAAGCGGCAAACACCCGTTCTTTGTAATCGGCGGCGAAGTTGACATGTTCGATCTCGATGCCGATCACATCGGCCACTGCGGCCGCGTCGATGAAGTCGATGTTCGACGAACAGAATTCATCGTCGTCATCGCCTTCCCAATTCTTCATGAAGATGCCGATGACTTCATGCCCCTGCTGCTTGAGCAGATAGGCGGTGACGGCCGAATCGACGCCGCCGGACAGGCCGACGACGATGCGTTGCTTTGAATTCATTGCTGAATTGTCGTGCAATCAGACCTTGATCAAGGGCGCATAGAGCGACCGGTCCACCAGGATCGCATCGAGCGGCAAGCGCTTGCCGGCCAGATAGTCCTCGATGCATTGCAGCACCAGCGGGCTGCGGTGCCGCTCGACGCTGGCACGCAACTCGTCGATCGTCATCCACAGGGTGCGCAAGATGCCATGGTCGAGCTGCATGCCAGGCACCTCGGCGCCGACGCGGCCGCAGAACGCAATGCGCAAATAGGTCACATCTTCCTGGCTGGCCGGGCGGACAAAGCGCGCCATATAAATGCCGACCATCGCCTCGGCCTCGAAGGGTCTGGCGGTTTCTTCCAGCGCCTCGCGGATCACCGCTTGCAGCGGCGATTCCCCCGGATCGAGGTGTCCGGCCGGGTTGTTCAACTGCAAGCCTTCGGGGGTCTGTTCTTCAACCAGCAGGAAGCGGCCGCCCTCCTCGATCACCGCCGCGACCGTGACACT
>CANFIC010000371.1 GCA_947446685.1 Burkholderiales bacterium | reverse complement strand
GTGAAGGCGCAATGCGCCGGCCGCAGCCAAATCGGGGCGGGCACGAGTGAAATCCGGAGAATGCTGATTGGGCGTGAGTTGTTTGCGGAGACCATGTGAAGCAAGGGCCGCCGATGGCAATCAAAGGCGATGAACAGCGACAATATTCGACATGAGCATAGAACTTCAAGAGCTGCTGGACAGCAACAAGCAATGGGCCGACGAGACCGAGGTTCGCGAGCCGGGGTTTTTTTCGCGCCTGCTCAAGCAGCAGACGCCGCAATACCTATGGATAGGCTGCGCCGACAGTCGGGTGCCGGCCAATGAGCTGGTGAACCTTTTGCCGGGCGAGTTATTCGTGCACCGCAATGTGGCCAATGTGGTCGTGCATTCGGACCTGAATTGCCTTTCGGTGATGCAATATGCGGTCGACGCCTTGCGGGTCAAGCACATCATCGTCGTCGGGCATTCGGGCTGCGGCGGCGTCAAGGCCGCTTTGCTTGATGTGCGTGTCGGGCTGGCGGACAACTGGCTGCGCCATGTGCAGGACGTGCGCAATCACCATCAGGATTGGCTGGATCAACTCGACCTGCAGCAGCGGGTCAATGCGCTGTGCGAGTTGAATGTGCTCGAGCAGGCTCGCAATGCCTGCCAGACGACGGTGGTCCAGGATGCCTGGGCGCGTGGCCAGGAGGTCGTCGTCCATGGCTGGGTTTATGGCTTGCATAACGGCTTGCTGGAGGATCTGCAGATCACTGCCGCTGCGGCAGAACAGGTCAGCCCGGCATTCCAGCTTGCTTTGCAAGCCGTCAAGCGGCGCTATGACGGCCAGCGCTTGAGTAACCAGTCCTGATCTGCGCGGGCTGGAGCGTCAATGTTCCCGCAGAAGCTCAACGACCCTCGCGCCTTCCAGATCGCCAAGGCGATGCTGGAAGGATTCAACCTCCATTACCGGATCTTTCGAGAGGCCTCGGCGGCTGCCAAACAGCGTTTCGAAAGGGCTGATTGGCATGGTCAGCAGAGGGCCCAGCGCGAACGCATCGAGTTCTACGACTTGCGTGTCGATGAGGCCGTTGCGGCGCTGGAGCAGGCGTTCAAGACCAGTGCCCTGCCAATGGAAATCTGGCAGCAGGTCAAGTTGCATTTCATCGGACTTTTGATCGACCATCACCAGCCCGAACTGGCCGAGACCTTTTTCAATTCAGTCTGCACACGTATCCTGCATCACGGTTATTTCCACAACGACTTCATCTTCGTGCGGCCCGCCGTTTCGACCGAATACATCGAGAACGAGGAACCTGCCGCCAAACCGACCTATCGCGCTTATTACCCGACGCGCCAGAACCTGGCCGAAACCTTACAGCGCGTCATCACCAACTTCCAGCTCGAGGTCGAATTCGAGGATCTGACGCGCGATGCGGGCCGGGTGCTGGCAGCGGTGCAGAAGGAGCTCGGCGATTTCCGCTGGCGTACCAATTTCCAGATCCAGGTGCTGAGCTCACTGTTCTATCGCAACAAGGGCGCCTATCTGGTCGGGAAAATCATCAACGGCTTTGACGAAACACCGTTCGCACTGCCGATTCTTCATGGGGCTAAGGGCCGGCTCTACATCGATGCGGCGCTCTTTGGTGAAGACGATCTGCTGATGCTGTTCAGCTTTGCGCGCGCCTACTTCATGGTCGACATGGAGGTGCCCAGCGCCTATGTGCAGTTCCTGCGTTCGATGATGCCGCGCAAGCCGCGTGGCGAAATCTACAGCGCCATCGGGCTGCAAAAACATGGCAAGAATCTTTTTTATCGCGACTTCCTCTATCACCTGCGCCATTCAAGCGACAAGTTGCGTATCGCCCCTGGCATCAAGGGCATGGTGATGCTGGTGTTCGACCTGCCTTCCTATCCCTTCGTCTTCAAGCTGATCAAGGACTTTTTCCCGCCGCAAAAAGACACCTCGCGCGAGCTGATCCAGAGCAAATACCTGCTGGTCAAGCAGCATGACCGGGTCGGGCGGATGGCCGACACGCTGGAATATTCGAACGTTGCCTTTCCGCGCCAACGCTTTGAAGAGGAATTGATCGCCGAGCTGCGCCATTTCTGCCCGAGCTTGATCGAGGAAAAGGGTGACTATCTGGTGCTGCGCCATGTCTACATCGAGCGTCGCATGGTGCCGCTGAACATCTATCTGCAGGAAGCCAATCCGGCGCAGATGGAACATGCGGTGATCGAATATGGCAATGCAATCAAGGATCTGGTGGCAGCCAATATTTTCCCCGGCGACATGCTCTGGAAGAATTTCGGCGTGACCCGCCACGGCAAAGTCGTTTTCTATGACTATGACGAAATTGAATATCTGACCGACTGCAATTTCCGGCGTGTGCCCGAGCCCCGTACGGAGGAAGAAGAAATGTCCGGAGAGGTCTGGTATCGGGTCGGCCCGCGCGACATCTTCCCTGAAACCTTCGGGCCGTTTCTGCTGGGACATCCCGGCGTGCGTGAACTTTTCATGCGCCACCACGCCGATCTGCTCGATGCCGGCTTCTGGCAGTCCCACAAGGCGAGCATTCTGGCCGGCCATGTGCACGATGTTTTCCCCTATGACGAGCACAAGCGCTTCAATTCAACCCAGGGCGACCCGGTCGGCAACTCGGCGTTGATGGATGCGACCCGCCATCTCGATCTTCCGGTTCAATGAGGAGCTTTTCTATCATGTCTGATCCTGTTGTCATCGTTTCTGCCGCGCGCACGCCAATCGGTGGCTTGCTCGGCGATTTCTCCAACTTGGCGGCCTGGGAGCTGGGCGCCGTGGCGATTCAGGCCGCGGTACAGCGGGCCGGCATTTCCGCCGATCTGATCGATGAGGCCTTGATCGGCAACTGCCTGATGGCGGGTCAGGGCCAGGCCCCGGCGCGCCAGGCGGTGCTGAAAGCCGGCCTGCCGCAATCGGTTGGCGCGGTGACGCTGTCGAAAATGTGCGGTTCCGGCATGCGCGCCGCGATGTTCGCGCATGACGCCTTGAAAGCCGGCAGCGCCGAGATCATGATCGCCGGCGGCATGGAGAGCATGAGCAATGCGCCGCATCTGATGCATGCCCGCAAAGGCATCAAATACGGCGCCGCGCAACTGTTCGACCATATGGCGCTTGACGGGCTCGAAGACGCCTATGAGCGCGGCAAGGCGATGGGTGTTTTCGCCGAACAATGCGTGGCCCGGTACGGTTTCAGCCGTGCGGCTCAGGAGGCCTTTGCCGTGGCGTCTACCGAGCGCGCAAAGCGCGCCAATGAAGACGGCAGCTTTGCCTGGGAGATCGCGCCGGTGACGGTCTCCGGCCGAGGCGGCGACGTCGTCATCAGCCGCGACGAACAACCGTTCGAGGCCAAGCTCGACAAGATCGCCGGCTTGAAGCCCGCTTTTGTCAGGGATGGCACGATCACCGCAGCGACTTCCTCGTCGATCTCCGATGGCGCTGCCGCGATGTTGCTGATGCTCGAAAGCCGCGCCGTCAAGCTCGGGCTGCAACCGTTGGCACGCATCCATGGCCATGCGGTGCATGCGCAGGCGCCCGAATGGTTTGCCACCGCACCCGCCGGCGCGATCGCCAAGCTGCTGGCGAAAAACTGCTGGGATGTCGACAGCGTCGACCTGTGGGAAGTCAACGAGGCCTTTGCCGCCGTGACGATGGCGGCGATGAGCGAGTTCCGGCTGCCGCATGAGAAAGTCAACGTCAACGGCGGCGCGGTTGCGCTCGGCCATCCGATCGGCGCCTCAGGTGCGCGCATCATCGTCACCCTGATCGGCGCCTTGAAACACCGCGGCCTGAAGCGCGGCGTCGCCTCGCTCTGCATCGGCGGCGGAGAAGCGACTGCGCTAGGCATCGAGATCCTGTGAATCTCGATGCTGCGCAGTCGGGCGCTAGTGTTTAATTGCAAAATATTTCGATAGTATTATGATGTCCGCATCGATTAGTGAACGATGGGGG
>CANFIC010000370.1 GCA_947446685.1 Burkholderiales bacterium | reverse complement strand
CGACGGCCAGGATCTGTGCCTGGCTGGAGACCGGCGAAAACCATTGCCCACCGGCCAAGGCGCCGAACATCAGCAGCGCGCGCAACGCCTCGATCTCGACGCTCCAGCGCCGGCCGGCAAACATGCGGCTCAAGCTGAAGGCATTGATGGCCAACAACAGGCCGTAGCTGGCGCGCATCGGCACTGTCAGGCCATTTGTGACGCTGAGCCAATGCATGAACAGCACAAAGCCAACCAGGTAGGCCATCAAGGCGTAGATCTTCTGCCATTTCGGCGCCGGGGTCTCGAAGCGTTCGGTCCGGCTGCTCTCAGGCAAGACGGCTTTTGGCACGCCATCGGGCGTCCAGGCCGGGGTGGCAAAGACTTCCATCAGCTTGTTCTTCCAGCCCGGTGTGTTGCGCACGCCATGCCAGATCTGGGCATAGTTTTTCAGGTTGGCCCAGACCGGGTTCCAACTGCGCAGCGGCGTCTGCAAGCCGTAGACGACGGGTTCGTCATCGCGCTCTTCGGCATAGGTGCCGAACATGCGGTCCCAGATGATCAGGGTGAAGCCGTAGTTGACGTCGATGCAGTAATCGTTGCGGCCATGGTGGCAGCGGTGGTTCGACGGGGTGACGAAGATGCGGTCGATCCAGCCCAGCTTGGGCACCAACTGGGTATGGACAAAGAACTGGTAAATCGCGCTGAGCAAGGCGACGGTGACGAAGACCTGCACCGGGATGCCGACGACGGCCATCGGCACATAAAAAATCCAGTAAAAAATCTGGTTCGTCGAAGACTGGCGCAGGGCGGTCGACAGATTGAAATCTTCGCTCGAATGGTGCACCACATGGGCCGCCCAGAGCAGCCTGACCTCATGCCCGGCGCGGTGCGCCCAGTAGTAGAGGAAGTCATACATGAAAAAGGCCAGCACCCAGACCCAGGGCTGGCTCATGTCGAACTGGAAGGTGCCGACGCGTTCGACAAACAGCGCATAGAAGATCACCGTCACCATCTTGACCAGCGAGCGCACCGCCTCGCTGATGAAGCCGATATTCAGACTGGTGACAGCATCATGCAGACGGTAGACCGGCCGGTTCATCCAGCGCGAGGCCAGCAATTCGAGCAACAGGAAGGCCATGAAGACCGGTACGGCATAGAAGATCGGTGGCATTGAAGAAACTCCTGGCTTGTTGCATCGACGGCATGGTCAGACGCGAAAATGATACTATAGATAGAACCTTTAGCACAGTCGACTTGCCCCGATCAATTTTGCCTGTTCCCCACCGATGAATTCCGTTTTCGAGAACAGTCCTTTGCCGCGTTACGCGCAGTTGGCTGATCTGCTGCGCCAGCGCATCACGCGTGGCGTCTGGGCGGTCGGCCAGAAGATGCCGTCGCTGGAGGAACTCGTTGGCGAGTTCAATGTGGCGCGGGTCACGGTGCGTCAGGCGGTGGCGATTCTGGCGCGCGAAGGCCTGCTCTTGCCGCAGCAAGGGCGCGGCACTTTTGTCACTGCAAAGCCCGAGCATGACCGGTCCTTGCGGCTCGAGACCTCGCTGCGCGGCTTGGCCGATGCCTACCGCAATGACAGTCCGCAGCTGACGATCCTGGAAGAGACCGGTGCCATGCCGGCGCTGCAACCAGGCGATGGTCAGGCGGCACCGAAATACCATTTCATGCGGCGTGTGCATGCGCGCGACAGCCAACCCTATTGCGTGATTTCAATCTATCTTGATCAGCGGGTTTTTCGTCTGGCGCCGCGGCGCTTCAGGACTGAAACGGTGGTGCCGGTGATGCTCGATCTGCCCAGCGTGAAAATCGCCAAGGCGCGTCAGACGCTGCGCATCGCCAGCGCCGATGTGGAGGTGGCGCGACAGTTGGGTATTGCTGTCAATGCCCCGGTCGCCGAGGTGCGTCGACTCTGCCATTCCGCTGACGGCACCTTGACCTATCTCGGCGAAGTGACCTATCGCGGCGACTACATCCACTTCGAGATGGACCTGATCACCTGATTGCCAAGAGGAAACAAAGACATGAAAACATCGATTGCCAGCCTGGGCCTTGCGCTCGCCAGCGCCTTGTTTGCACCCATGGTTGCGGCGCAAGACTACCCGACCAAGCCGGTGCGGATCGTCGTCCCCTGGCCGGCCGGCGGGTTGGTCGATGTAGCCGCCCGGCTGGTGGCCGCCAGGCTGCAAGCGGCATTGGGGCAGACGGTGATCGTCGACAACAAGGTCGGCGCCGGCGGCAATATCGGTGCTGATCAAGTGGCCAAGGCCGCTGCCGATGGTCAGACGCTGCTCTTCACCAGCAGTGCGTTGACGATCAGCGCCGCGCTGCGCAGCAAGACCTCGTTTGATGCGGTGAAGGACCTGGAGCCGATCTCGGCCGTGGCCTATGCGCCCTCGGTGCTGGTGGTCCATCCGGTAGCCGGTGCGGCCAACGTGCAGGATCTGGTCAAGCAGGCGCGTGCCAATCCTGACAAGCTCAGCTATGCCTCGGCCGGCGTCGGCTCACCTGCGCACCTGACGGCTGAGTTGTTCAAGTCGCAATTGCATCTGTCTATCCTGCATGTGCCTTATACCGGCGCCCCGGCGATGATGATCGACCAGATCGCCGGACGCGTCGATCTGCACTTCTCCAACGCTGCGGTGGCGATTCCGCAGATCAAGTCAGGCAAGGTGCGTGCGCTGGCGGTGACCAGCAGCAAACGCATGGCCGGCTTGCCCGATGTGCCGACGATGATCGAGGCGGGCGTGCCGAATTTTGAAGCCGACCAATGGCTGGGGCTGCTCGCGCCGCGCGGCCTGCCGCGGCCGGTGGCCGAGCGCCTGGCGGCCGAGGTCAACAAGGCCCTGGGCAGCGAGGAATTCCGCAATGCCTTGGTCAGCGCTGGTATGTCTGCGGCATCTGCCGGCACACCGGCCGGCTTCGACGCGGCCTTCAAGCAGGATCTGGCCAAATGGTCGGCCGTGGTCAAGGCAGCCAACATCCAGCCCGAATGAGCACTCCACGTACCCCGGGGCGCCGCCCCAATATCCTGTTGCTGATAGCCGATCAACTGGCCCCGCAGGCCTTGCCCTGCTACGGGCATCCGGTCGTGCAAGCCCCGCACCTGAGCTGGCTGGCCGCCAACGGCGTGGTTTTTGACAGCGCCTATTGCAACTTTCCGATCTGCGCGCCGTCGCGTTTTTCAATGCTGTCGGGGCGGCTGCCTCATTCGATCGGCGCTTACGACAATGCCAGCGAGTTCCCGGCCGCCACGCCGACAATGGCGCATTACTTGAGGCATGCCGGCTACCGCACGATTCTCTGCGGCAAGATGCATTTCATTGGCCCGGACCAGCTGCATGGTTACGAAGAACGCCTGACGACCGACATCTACCCGGCCGATTTCAGCTGGACCCCCGATTGGCTGAAAGGCCCGAGCCACCGGCCCACCGGCGTCAGCATGAGACCGGTGCTCGAAGCCGGCCCTTGCGTGCGCAGCCTGCAGATCGATTACGACGACGAGGTCGAGTACCGCGGCACCCAGAAGCTCTACGACCTGGCGCGCGCCGGTGAAAGCGAGCAACCGTTCTTTCTGACGGTCTCGTTCTCGCACCCGCATCCGCCTTTCGTGTCGCCGCAGCGGCATTGGGATCTCTACCGCGACGAAGACATCGCGCCACCGCGCGTGCCGGCGATCCCCTACGAGGAACTCGACGAACATAGCCGCTGGCTCTATGTCGCCCATGCGCAGGACCAGTACAGCGTCAACGCCGCCCAGGTGCAGCGTGCGCGCCATGCCTATTACGGCATGGTCAGCTATGTCGACGAGAAGATCGGCCGCGTGCTCGAAGTGCTGCATGAGACCGGCCTCGATGAAGACACCATCGTCATTTTTGCCGGCGACCATGGCGAGATGCTGGGCGAACGCGGCATGTGGTTCAAGCAATGCTTTTTCGAATGGTCGGCACGCGTGCCCTTGATCGTTTCCT
>CANFIC010000369.1 GCA_947446685.1 Burkholderiales bacterium | reverse complement strand
TTCACCCGGAGCAAAAGCTCTTACACCATCGGGTCCACCGATCCGAAATTGTTCGGTGGTGTCGAGGTTCTTCAGCGCGAGTTGGCCGCGCAAAGACGCGTAAGCCAGAAGATGTCCTGTCAACCAGTCCTGCAGCCGCGAGTAGCCGTAGGTGATCTTGGTGAAGTCGGGAGCATCATCCAGGCCGCCGGGTCGGCCTGCGGGATAATTGACCCGGCCGCTGATCAAGCTGGCCTCGAAGGTGTTGACACCGCCGCCCAGCATGCCATCGCGGAAGTCACCGGTGACACCAAAGGTCAGTGTTTGAACGCTCTTTCTGGTAAAACTGCCAGCAACTTCCTGACGATCTTCGTAGGCCTTGTGTTCGAACGACCCGAGCGTGAACAGGTTCAGGTTGCGCGAGCGAATGAAGGGATACAGGCCGTAGCCATTGAAGGTGACAGCTGTTCCATCCAGTTCGAGAGGAAACAAGACCTTGTCGAGCTTGTACTTCACCCCCGAGACCGAAGTGCCCAGCTTGAACCCGTCGCTGCCCACAGGCGTGCTGTAGCCCAACAGGGCAAAACCGAGGCCGCCGGTGGTCGATGCCAGGGCATTGGCTGTCAACCCGTCGCCGCGGCCAAAAGGGCTGTTCATCTGCAGCAGGCCGCTGAGGCGGTAGGCGCCCAGGAAACGTGAGCCGTTCACGTCGGCATCGACTTTGCCGGACCAGACTTTTTCGGCCCGCGGTGTGACCACCAAGGTAGCGCTTCCCGGTGTCTCACCGGCGCGCACATCAAAGCGGGCGGTCAGGCCGCGAAGGTCGTTGACAAGAAATACGACGCGTTCGACATCGCGCACCAGCAAGATACTGCCGGGCTTGAGTCGGGACAGGTAGGCTTCGACAACCTCTTTGGCCACCGGCAGGCCATCCACCCAGTTCAGGACGACCCGGTCGAGCCGGCCCTCCAGGACGGCAATGCGGATTGCGCCGTCCTTGGGGCTTTGCTCCGGCAGATAGGCGTAGCCCAGGTAGTAGCCCAAATCGCGTTGCATGAAACGGGTGACTTCCACCGTTGCATTGACCAGGTCTTCAAAGCTGCGGCCCTTGCCCAGAAAACGTGCAGTCAGTTGCGGCAAGGCAGCCTGCAATTCGGCCGGGGCATTCGCATCGACAACAAAGCGCTGCACATCAATGCGCGTATCGTCGTCGGGCTTCCCGAGTTCGCGCGCCGGTGCATTCGATTGGGCCTCAGGCAGTTGCGGTTTGGTCGAGGGCAAAACCCGCAGCGGCGCCAGCTCCGAGCTCGAGGGCACGACCGACAGGGTGCGCTGTGCGTCTGCAGCACTTCCGACTGACTGGGCAAACGCCGCTGAGCAGCAAAAAAGGCTCCAGATCAGGAAGCCCCGCACGCAAATTTTTCGCCCGATATTTCGCATTTTTTACTCAAATTAACCGAGGGTAGACGGTATAGCCGAATTAAGTAAAACTGACAACTTAAAAGATATGGCGTAGTTACCCTACCCTGGCTTGATTGCCCCGGTTTTGAGGAGGCTTCGACATGGTCTGCCGAGCCGACTGAACCGCTGTTTTGTCGCATGCTCCAAGCTTCTGAAGGCTGGTCGGTGCAGATGCATGGCAAGAAAAAAGCCCGCCGTCCATATGGCCGGCGGGCCTTTGAAGAACGATTTTTAATTGCTCAGAACGGAATATCGTCTTCCATGTCGTCAAAACCGGTTGCCGGCTTGCCAGCAGGCGCGCGTGCAGCGGGGGTGCGGGCTGCGGCCGGGCGTGCTGCCGGGGCGCGGGCGGGCTCGCCATATTCGTCGCCACCAGCCGGGCCGCCGCGCGCAGCGTAACCGCCTCCACCACCACCGCCTTCGTCGCCACCCTCGCGGCCGCCAAGCAACTGCATCTGGTCGGCAATGATTTCAGTCGTGTAGGTTTCCTTGCCTTCCTTGTCGGTCCATTTGCGGGTGCGCAGACGGCCTTCGACGTAGAGCGGTTTGCCCTTCTTGCAATATTGACCGACGATTTCGGCCAGCTTGTCGTTGAAGACGACCCGGTGCCATTCGGTTTCTTCCTGCTTTTCGCCGGATTCGCGATTTTTCCAGCTGCGTGTGGTTGCCAGGCTGATGGTGCAAAACGCCACGCCGCTGGGGTTGTAGCGCAGTTCGGGGTCGCGCCCCAGATTGCCGATGATGATGACTTTGTTGACCGATGCCATGATGCCTCCGCCTCCTGTTTGACTGATGAATGGCAGGATTATGCCGCCCCGCAAGCCGGGTCAGGGTCAGGGTTCTCCATCCCAATAGTCAAGCTTGTTTTCGTGCCGCTGCATGAAGGCAGCCCCCGCGCCCTGGACGCCGAACTTGCCCGAGTCCGGATATTCGCAGACCTCGGGTTGCTCCTGGGTGCTGATCGACAGATATTTCAGTTCGGCATCCGATGTGTTGACGATATGGTGCGGATACTCCGGTCCACAGGGGATGAAGATCACATCGCCGGCTTCGATGGCGAGCAATTCACCGGCCACCCGCAGCGTGCCATGGCCCTCGAGCAAGATGAACATTTCTTCCTGTCCATGGTGGAAGTGGTAGGGACAGCTTTGCATACCCGGGGCCAGGGTATCGACGCCGCAGCCAAGCTTGCGCGCCACGGTGCCATCGGAGACGCTGGCGACCATGCTGTCGTACAGCGGCGCGCGCAGAAATCGCTCGCGCGGCAGGTCCAGAAAATTACGGATCAGCTGGCTGCGCAGTTCGGCAGATTTTTCGGTCATCGTTGATCTCCGGGACAATAGCGGGCTACATGACCCATTCAAGCCATCTTCCCGTTTCCCTGTCGATCCTGCAAGAAGTCTTTGGCTACGGCGCCTTCCGCGGCGCGCAGGAAGCCATCGTCGACCACCTGTGCAATAGCGGCGACGCGCTGGTCTTGATGCCGACCGGCGGCGGCAAGAGCCTGTGCTACCAGATCCCGGCAATCGCCAGACATCGTGCCGGGCAGGGCGTCAGCGTGGTGGTCAGCCCCTTGATCGCGTTGATGCACGACCAGGTCGGCGCGCTCGAAGAAGCCGGCGTGCATGCCGCTTTTCTGAATTCAACGCTGAGCAGCGAGCAGGCCGGCAAGGTCGAGCGCGAGATGATGAGCGGCCGCCTGGTGATGCTTTATGCCGCTCCCGAGCGCGTCACCAATCCGCGCTTTCTGGCGCAACTCGACTCGCTGCATGAACGCGGCCTGTTGAGCCTGTTTGCGATCGACGAAGCGCATTGCGTCAGCCAATGGGGGCATGACTTCCGCAGCGAATACCTGGCCTTGAGCCTGCTGCATGAGCGCTACCCCGATGTGCCGCGGATCGCGCTGACCGCAACTGCCGACGACCTGACCCGTGCCGACATCATCGAGCGGCTCAAACTCGAAGAAGCGCAGTTGTTCATTTCTTCCTTCGACCGGCCCAATATCCGCTATTCGATCGTTGAAAAAGACAAGCCGCGCGAACAACTGTTGCGCTTTATCCAGGATGAACATGGCGATGACGCCGGCATCGTCTACTGCCAGAGCCGCAAGAAGGTTGAGGAAACCGCAGCCTGGCTCGAAACCGAGGGCATCAAGGCGCTGCCCTATCACGCCGGCCTGGATGCGGCGCTGCGCCAGCGGCACCAGGACCGTTTTCTGCGCGAAGACAGCGTCGTGATGGTGGCGACGATCGCCTTCGGCATGGGCATCGACAAGCCCGATGTGCGCTTCGTCGCGCATCTGGATCTGCCCAAGAACATCGAGAGCTACTACCAGGAAACCGGCCGCGCCGGCCGTGACGGCCTGCCTGCGGACGCCTGGATGACCTACGGCCTGGCCGACGTGGTGAACCAGCGCCGCATGATCGACGACGGTGACGCCGACGACGACTTCAAGCGCCTGCAGCGCACCAAGCTCGATGCGCTGCTGGCATTGGCCGAGACCCACGACTGCCGGCGCGTGCGGCTCCTCGCTTACTTCG
>CANFIC010000368.1 GCA_947446685.1 Burkholderiales bacterium | reverse complement strand
TGCAGTCAATCCGGACGGCAGTCTGGTTTACACCTTCGTCGAAAGCGTCAAGGCGACTTTTCCCTTCTACGTGGTGCGGCTGATCGGGGGGTTGCTCTATCTCTCCGGCATGTTGGTGATGGCCTGGAACGTGATCAAGACGGCAGGATTGGGTCGGCCCGTGCCGACGCCGATCCCGGCAGTTCTGGCGCATGCTTGATCAACGTTGACCGATAGGAGAGATTGAGATGGCAACGACAAATACCAAGGCAAGCGGCCACGCAAGAATCGAAACCAGCAACTTTCTGATGATCGTGCTGGTACTGCTGACGGTGGCAGTCGGCGGTGCAGTCGAGATCGTGCCGCTGTTCTTCCAGCGTTCGACGACAGAGGCGACGCCCGGACTGAAACCCTACACGGCGCTGCAACTGGCCGGGCGCGACATCTATATCCGCGAGGGTTGCTACAACTGCCACTCGCAGATGATCCGGCCTTTCAGGTCCGAGACCCTGCGCTACGGGCATTACTCGACGGCGGGTGAGTTCGTTTATGACCACCCGTTCCAATGGGGCAGCAAGCGCACAGGACCTGACCTGCATCGGGTCGGTGGTAAATACAGTGACGAATGGCATCGCATCCACCTGACGAATCCGCGCGATCTGGTGCCTGAGTCGAACATGCCAGCTTATTCGTGGTTTGCGAAAAACACCCTGGATCCGGACGACATGGCGCCCAAACTGCGCGCTTTGCGAAAAGTCGGCGTGCCGTATACCGATGCCGAAATTGCCGCCGCTGGCGATGAGGTGAAGGGGCGCAGCGAACTCGATGCCGTGATCGCCTATCTGCAAGTGCTCGGCACTGTGTTGCCGAAGTGAGGGGCGAGGTAATGGATATCAATATGGCAAGAGCTGCAGTGACCCTGGTGTCAATGCTGGTGTTCTTTTTGATCGTCGGCTGGGCTTATTCAGGCCGCAACAAAAAGCATTTTGATGAGATGGCGGTATTGCCGCTCGATGATGATGTCGGTGGGAGGGTTTGATGAGTGACTTTTTCTCCAGCGGATGGTCCTGGTTCGTGGCAATCGGAACGGTGGGCGGATTGGTTTTTTGCCTGTTGCTGCTGGCCATCGCCAGTCGGCACCAAGTGATGGCGGTGGACAACAGCACCGGCCATGTGTGGGATGAGGATTTGCGCGAGATGAACAACCCTCTGCCGCGCTGGTGGGCGATTCTGTTTGTGCTCACCATCGTGTTTGCAGGGATCTACCTCGCTATCTATCCGGGCCTGGGTAGCCGACCGGGCGCTCTGGGTTGGTCAAGTGCGGGGGAATATCAGCAGGAGCAAAGCGATGCACATGCCGCGATGAATCTTGTCTATGCGAAATATGCTGGCAAGACAGCCGCCGACCTGTCCCGGGACCCTTCAGCGATGGCCACGGGTGAGCGCTTGTTCGCCAATAACTGTTCGGGCTGCCATGGCTCAGATGCCAAGGGCAGCAAGGGCTTCCCGAATCTGACTGACAAGGACTGGCTCTACGGCGGTGCGCCCGAGAATATCGTGGCAACCATCACCAACGGTCGCAATGGCATCATGCCGCCCATGGCCGCCGCCGTCGGTGGCCCCGATGACGTGCGCGATGTCGCCAACTATGTCTTGAGCCTGTCGGGCAGCAGCCATGACGCGGCTGCAGCTCAAAAAGGTCAGGCAAAGTTTGTCATCTGTGCCGCTTGTCACGGCGCTGCCGGTACTGGCAACCAGGCCATCGGCGCACCCAACCTGACCGACAAGATCTGGCTTCATGGCCAAGGCGAAGCCGCCGTGATGGCAATGGTCAACCTCGGCAAGAACAACCAGATGCCGGCCCATGCCGCGCGTCTGAGCCCAGAGCAGGTCCAGGTGCTGGCCGCTTATGTCTGGAGCCTGTCGCAGAGTTCGGCGGTTGCGGCTAACTGACGATGGTTGAAGACAAGGCCAAGGGCCAGGGCAGTGCAAAAGCCGCTGCAGTGATCGAAATAGTTTCCTTGTACGCGGCGCAGAAAAAGATCTATCCGCGCTCGGTCAGCGGGATTTTTTCCAATTGGCGCTGGGGTTTCGTCTGGTTCACCCAGATTCTGTTTTACGGGTTGCCTTGGCTGGATTGGAATTCACGCCAGGCGGTCTTGTTCGATCTGGCAAGTCGGCGTTTCTATATCTTCGGCTTGGTGCTCTATCCGCAGGACTTCATCTACCTGACCGGTATGCTGTTGATCTCGGCCTATGCCTTGTTTTTGTTCACGGCCGTGGCTGGGCGTTTGTGGTGCGGTTTCGCTTGCCCGCAGACGGTCTATACCGAAATCTTCATCTGGATCGAGAAGCTTTTCGAAGGCGACCGGCAAGCCCGCATCAAACTCGATGCCAAGCCCTGGGGTTTGAACAAGTTGCTACGCAAAGGCGGCAAGCACGGCGCCTGGATTGCACTGGGCCTGTGGACAGGTTTCAGCTTCGTCGGCTACTTCACGCCGATTCATTCCCTCTGGGCCGAGTCATTCAGCTGGGGCTTCGGACCCTGGGAATGGTTCTGGGTGCTGTTCTATGGTTTTGCGACCTATGGCAATGCCGGCTTCATGCGCGAACAAGTCTGCAAGTACATGTGCCCCTACGCACGCTTCCAGAGCGCGATGTTCGACAAGGACACCTTGATCATCAGCTACGACGCGGAGCGTGGTGAGCCCCGCGGCTCGCGCAATCGCAAGGTCGATGCGCAATCAGCAGGGCTTGGTTCCTGCATCGATTGCACCTTGTGCGTGCAGGTCTGTCCCACCGGCATTGACATTCGCAAGGGCCTCCAATACGAGTGCATTGGTTGCGCTGCCTGCATCGATGTCTGCGATGGCGTGATGGACAAGATGGCTTATCCGCGCGGCCTGATTCGTTACGACACCGAGAACGGACTCAATCAACACCTGAGCCCCGCACAGAAGTTCAGGCGCCTGTTTCGACCCAGGGTGCTGTTCTACAGCCTGGTGCTGCTGGTGTTGATTGGTTCGCTGCTGGGCAGTTTGCTATTTCTGCGCAGTCCGGTGAAGTTGGATGTGGTGCGCGACCGTGGCGTGATGGCTCGCATCGTCGATGATGGATTCGTCGAGAACCTGTATCGACTCCAAATCATGAATGCCACTGAACTGCCGCAACAATGCCGCGTGGATGTCGCCGGCTTGCAAGGTATTTCGCTGGCGCGACCGATCGAGGTGAGCGTGGCGCCGGCGCAAGCGCGTTGGGTTACGGTGGCGGTTCGTCTACCACCGCAGACCGCTGTCATGGCAGGTACCGGCGCGCATCCGATAATGTTTCAACTCCATGCCGGACTGGACAAGGCAGTTTCTTCAACCAGCACCCTGGTGCAGGAAAAGTCCACCTTCATAGTCCCGCGTTGATTGAGGAAAACCATGCTTAAACAAGAACAGCCTTTGTCATCCGGGCCCTGGTGGCGCTATTCAATGATGTGGTTGGTGCTGGGCGGACCGGCGCTTGTCGTGGTGGCGAGTTTCGTCACCTTGGGGTTGGCAATCCATTACCCTGATCCGGTGCTCAGCGACAAGCCAGTCGTGTACAAGTCCAGAGCCGATGGTTCCAACGGAGTGGTCTTGACCCCAGCCGTCACTGCCCGCAATCATGCGGCGACGGGCGGGAAATGAGCCATGAACTCGAAGACCCGGTAGAGCCATTGCCCCGGGCAGGTCGCTGGGCGCTGGCAATCGCCTGGCCTTCGTTCCTGATGGCGGCATTGCTCGAGATTTTGGTTTTTGCCCTGATCGATCCGGCCGATCTGGCATGGCTCGGAGGAGGGCGCCTTGACCTGTCAAGGCAGGCCGTTTACACGCTCGGTTTTCTGCTCTTCTGGCTCATCATCAGCCTCGCAGCCGGCCTCAGTTTATTGCTGGCCTGCCTGCCTGACCTGCCGACAAAATCACGGCGATGAGTTCCGGCGAACTCTGCAGGCTACCGATCAGCAGTTGCTGTTAT
>CANFIC010000367.1 GCA_947446685.1 Burkholderiales bacterium | reverse complement strand
GTCGTAACTCGCGTCGCGCCGAGCTTCATCCGCTTCGGACATTTCGAACATTTCGCCCATACCGGCCAGCTTCAGGCGCTGCGCCAGCTGGCTGATTTCTTCATCACCCACCATGCGCCTGAATGCCGGGATGCAGCCAACCCCTATGTCGCCCTGCTCGAACGGGTCACGCGCCAGACCGCCACGCTGATGGCCGATTGGCAGGCGGTCGGTTTTTGCCATGGCGTGATGAATACCGACAATATGTCGATGCTGGGGCTGACGCTGGACTACGGGCCTTTTGGCTTCATGGACGGATTCGACCCCGGCCATATCTGCAACCATTCAGATGACCAGGGCCGCTATGCCTATGCGCGCCAACCGAACATTGGCTTCTGGAACCTGCATGCGCTGGCTCAGGCCTTGCTGCCCTTGATCGACAAGCCTGCCGAAGCTGCGGGCGAAGATTTGCTGGCTGTGCTGGAGGGTTACAAGTCGATCTTTGCCGAGGCCATGCTGAAGCGGATGCGCGCCAAACTGGGCCTCGCAACGATCATGGAAAACGACAAAGAACTGGTCGACGACTGGCTCAAGCTGATGGCGGGTTCGCGCGCCGATTTCACCATCAGCTTCAGGCGTCTGGCGGCATTGACCCAGGCCGGTGACGCCCAAAGGCTGCTCGACCTGTTCATCGACCGCGAGCTATTCGGCGCCTGGGCGGCTCGCTATCTGGCGCGCTGCCAGGCCGAGGGCAGCGTCGACGCCGAACGGGCGCTGCGGATGAACGCGGTCAATCCAGCAGTCGTGTTGCGCAACCATCTGGCTGAAGGCGCGATCCGCCTGGCTCAAGCCGGCGACTTCAGCGAGACCGAACGGCTGCTGAAAGTTCTGCAACATCCTTTCGATCTGCCGGCGCGCGCCAGCGACGCCGAAATCCCGCCCGACTGGGCCCAATCACTCGAAATATCCTGTTCATCATGAGCGACCAAGCCGACAAACATTACCCGGTCGAAAAGACCGATGCCGAGTGGCGTGACCAACTCGACCCGATGCAATATCAGGTGGCACGCCATGCCGCCACAGAGAGAGCCTTCACCGGCAAGTATTGGGACCATTTCGTGCCCGGCCAATACCGCTGCATCGGCTGCGGCACGACGCTGTTCGAGGCCGACACGAAGTTCGATGCCGGTTGTGGCTGGCCGAGCTACTTTGCACCGGTCAACAGCGAGGTGATCGAGCGCGTCGTCGACCGCCAGCATGGCATGGTGCGGGTCGAAGTTCGTTGCAACAATTGCGGCTCGCACCTGGGACATGTATTCCCCGATGGACCCGAGCCAACCGGCGAACGCTTTTGCATCAACTCGGCATCGATCGATTTCAATGAGTCCGGCGCATGAAGATTTTCTTCGATTTCCTCCCGCTGATCCTGTTCTTTGCCACCTTCAAATACGCTGAATCAAGCAAGGATTGGGCGGCCGCTTTTGCCTCCGAACATTTCGGCTTCATGGTCTCGGGCGGCGTGGTGGGTTCGGCGGAAGCCCCGGTGTTGCTGGCTACCCTGGTGGTGATGCTGGCGACGCTGACGCAGGCCCTGGTGCTGAAACTGCGCGGCAAGAAGATCGACCTGATGCTCTGGATCAGCCTGGCGCTGGTCGTGGTGCTGGGCGGCGCCACGGTCTGGTTTCACAACGAGACCTTCATCAAGTGGAAGCCGACTGGTCTTTACTGGGCGATGGCGCTGGTGTTCTGGGCTTCACGGGCTTTCTTCGACAAGAACCTGATCCAGAGCATGCTCGGCGCCGAGCTCAAGTTGCCTGCCATTGCCTGGTTGCAGTTGAACCGCGCCTGGGTACTGTTCTTTGCCGCGATGGGTTTGCTCAACCTCTATGTGGCCTTCAATTACTCGACCTCGACCTGGGCCAATTTCAAGGTCTTCGGTGCCACCGGTCTGATCCTGCTGTTCACGCTGGCCCAGGGTTTCTACATGAGCCGCCACATGCCGAACAACGACGCAGCGGCTGATGAGGCATCCAAGCCATGAACGCGCGCCCGAGCCTTGCCACGATCGAAACCCGGCTGCAGCAGACGCTCGCGCCGCAAAGCCTGAGCGTGCAGGACGACAGCCACCAGCATGCCGGCCATGCCGGCGCGAAGGAAGGCGGGCATTACAGCGTGCGCATCATCAGCGATCGCTTTGCAGGCCTCAACCGGGTCGCCCGCCACCGGCTCGTATATCATTCCCTGGCTGAGTTGATGCAGAACGGCATCCATGCATTGGCAATTGATGCCCGTGCACCCGACGAAACCTGAACAACTCGCGCAATCCAATCCCCTTGCCGGGTGCCGCTGCGGCCCCACCTTCCAACCTAGCCCCACATGTCCATGATGAAAAAGTTTGTGCTCCTAGCCACTGTCGCTGCTTTGTCGGCTGCGCTGCTGCCCCTGTCGGCGAATGCGCAGAACATCGCCACCGTGAACGGCAAGGCTGTGCCCAAGGCACGTGCTGACCTGCTGCTCGACCAAGTCACCAAGAGCGGTCTGCAACCACGCACCCCCGAGCTCGAAGCCCAGGTCAAGGATGAAGTCGTGTTGCGCGAGATCTTCCTGCAGGAAGCTGAAAAACGCGGCATTCCCGCCAGCGCCGACTACAAGGCACAGATGGAACTGGCGCGCCAGAGCATCCTGATCCGCGAGTTGTTCACCGATTTCGCGAAGAAGAATCCGGTCACCGATGCCGAAGCCAAGGCCGAGTACGAGAAATTCAAGGCCCAGAGCAGTGGTCAGGAATTCCGCGCTCGCCATATCCTGGTCGAGAAGGAAGATGAGGCCAAGGCCTTGATCGCCAAGCTCAAGGCAGGTGCCAAGTTCGAGGATCTGGCGACCCAGAACTCCAAGGACTCGGGCAGTGCTGCCAAGGGTGGTGATCTCGACTGGGCCAACGGCAACAGCTATGTGCCCGAGTTCAGCCAGGCGCTGGCCAAGCTGAAAAAGGGCGAGATGACTGACGAGCCGGTCAAATCGCAATTCGGTTTCCACATCATCAAGCTCGATGATCTGCGTGAAGCGACTTTCCCGGGATTCGACGAGGTGAAGGCGCAGATCGTGCAGCGCCTGGGCCAGCAAAAAACCGGCGCCTTCCAGCAGCAACTCAAGAGCAAGGCCAAGACCGATTACAAGTTCGCAGGCCAGCCGAACTGATCAGCCAGGCGACCGCCAGGCGGTCGTTTGAATCAAAAACCCGCTCGACCTTTGGTCCAGCGGGTTTTTTCATGCCTGATCAGTCTCAGACCAGGCGTCCGGCCTCGATGCGCAACTGGCGCTGGCAACGCTCGGCAATCGCCTGATCATGAGTGACCAGCACCAAGGTCGTACCGGCTTCCTGATTCATCTCGAACATCAGCGCCATCACTTGCGCACCGGTAGCGAAGTCGAGACTGCCGGTCGGCTCATCCGCCAGCAGGAGGGCAGGTCTTTGCACAAAAGCGCGCGCCAAAGCCACGCGCTGCTGTTCGCCGCCTGACAGCACACGCGGGTAATGGAACAGCCGCTGCGCCAGACCGACACGGCCGAGCATCTGCGTCGCCAGCGTCTTTGCCTCGCGCTCACCCCGCAACTCGAGCGGCAGCATGACGTTTTCCAGCGCGTTCAGATTGGGCAGCAGCTGAAAGCTCTGGAACACAAAGCCGATCTCGGCGCCGCGCAAGGCAGCGCGCTGATCTTCGTCGAGCGCGAACAGGTCCTGGCCGCGCAGCCTGACCTTGCCGCTGCTGGGCGTATCGAGCCCGGCCAGGATCGCCAACAAGGTACTCTTGCCCGAACCCGAGGCACCGACGATGGCCACCGACTCGCTGGCGCCAAGACTGAAGCTGATGTCGTGGAGAATGGTCAGCTCGCCGCTGGCGTCCTGCACCTGTTTGCTGATGCCTTCGACTTCTACAAGATTTGCTGACATGGACTGATTGAGATGATGAGAAGGCGCGATTGCCTGTTGACTGCCTGCCACTGTAGCTTGTGGGCCTTGCC
>CANFIC010000366.1 GCA_947446685.1 Burkholderiales bacterium | reverse complement strand
TGATCTGCTGGGTCTGGCGCCAGGCGTCCAGCGTGGTGTCCTCGGCGTTGCCGGTCAAGGCGATGCCGGCGTTGTTGACCAGGATGTCGAGCTGCCCCAGGCGAGCCACCAGATCGGAAATCAAAGCCTGCCAACGCGCCTCGTCGGTCACATCCTGCTGCTGCGCTTCGGCCCGGCCGCCTTTGGCCAGGATCGCTGCGACAACGCCCTCGACCGCCGCAGCATTGATGTCGGCCGCCACCACATAAGCGCCCTCCTCGGCCAGCCGATGGGCCGTCGCTTCACCCAGTCCCGAGCCTGCTCCGGTGATCAAAGCCACCTTGTTTGCCAATCTCATTGCGTCTCCTCGTTGAAAAAATCATTGCGCAGGCAAGCTTGTCAACCCGCCTGGAGGTTTATTCGGCCTCGTTCTCGCCGGACCCGAGCAGTACCACCGAATTCAGGAAGATCCGCACCAACTCGGTCTGGCGCCGCACGCCGGTCTTGGAGAAGATCGAACGCAAATGTGCACGCGCCGTGTTGCGCCGGATATTCAGCGCTTCGGCCGCTTCTTCCAGCGACAGGCCATTGGCCAACTGGATCGCCAGCGCGGTTTCGGCCGGTGTCAGCTGGAACAACTGCTGTGCCAGCCGCACTGGCGGATAGGCTTTGCCTTCGGCGTCGCGCACGAAGATCACCACGCTCGGCCGATGTTTGCCTTCGGTCCATTGATCGGGAGAAATCGCCTGGACCACCACGCCCCAGCTGACCTTGCCCGAGGGGCGGCTCACCGACATCGCTTCGATCAGCGACACCTTGCCCGCCACCTGCTGGATCAGCGCATCGCGCACCAGGCGCTGCAATTTGCGCCCATCGGTGGCGTAAGTCGCTTCGAGCTGGTTGCCGGCAATCCGCAGACCATCGTTCATCTCGAGGATGCCCTTGGCCATCGCATTGCATTCCTGGATCTTGCCGGTCTCGTCGAGCACGATCACGCCGACCATCAACTGCGCCATCGCATGGCTGTACAGCGAGCTGACGCGGCGGTCATGGTGTACCGCTTCATGCAGATTGAGCGCGCGCCGCAGATGCGGAATCAGACGTTCGGCGAGCAGCCGTTCGGCAGCGCTGAACGATTCCTTGCTTTCGGGCCGGGTGAGCCGGAAGCCGTAGACGCTGCCGTCCTTGGTGCTGAGGTCGCAGGCCATCACATGGAAGACCCCGCGCGGCTCACACCAATCGCGGTAATAGGTGGTGGCGCGCCAGTCGGATTCGGACAGGATGTCGCCCATCGTGACCAGACGGTCAACCGGCAGATTGGAAAATGGGCTGATTTCGATCAGCGGATTGTTGTTGCCAGGAATCGGCACACCACCGCTGGCCGAGACGATCAGCCCGAGGTCGCTGCCGCCGCCGGCGCGGACGATCAATGAAGCGAAATTGGCATCGAACTCGTTGCGGATCGACTCCAGGCAGCGCGTCCACTGCGAGCTATCCATGGCGGCTTCGTAAATCAAGCCCAGCATCTGGCTGAAGCGGTCAAAGTTGATTTGATCGCTCACGGTCGCTGTTGCTGGTTTCACGGCCTTGGTCATGGCCGGATGATTGCATAGATCGGCGCCAATTTGCCCTTTGTCAGGAAGTTGCGGACCGATTCCTGCTAGGCGCTTGGGCATCAGTTGAGCTCGAACAGCCCGGCCGCACCCATGCCACCACCGATGCACATGCTGACCACGGCGTAGCGAACACCGCGCCGGCGGCCTTCGATCAACGCATGGCCAACCAGTCTGGCCCCGCTCATGCCGAAGGGATGGCCAATCGAAATCGCCCCACCGTTGACATTGAGCTGCTCGTTCGGAATCCCCAACTGGTCGCGGCAGTAAATCACCTGGCAGGCAAAGGCTTCGTTGATTTCCCACAGGCCGACGTCCTCGACCTTCAAGCCGGCCTGGTGCAGGAGCTTGGGAATCGCAAAGACCGGCCCGATGCCCATTTCATCGGCGCCGCAGCCTGCCACCGCCATGCCGCGGTAGCTGCCCAGGGGCTGCAGACCTCGGCTTTGCGCTTCGGCGCGGCTCATCACGACGCAGGCGCTGGCACCGTCCGACAACTGCGAGGCATTGCCGGCGGTGATGAATTCGCCCTGCGCCACCCATTGGCCGTGTTTCCAGACCGGTCGCAAGCCGGCCAGGCTTTCCAGCGTGGTCTCGGCGCGATTGCCCTCGTCGCGCAGCAGTCGCACAGCTTCGCTGCCGGTGACATTGCCTTCCTTGTCGAACAATTGCTTGACGCTGTCGAGCGGGACGATCTCGGCGTCAAAGCGTCCGGCGGCTTGCGCCGCAGCCGTGCGCTGCTGGCTTTGCAAGCTGTATTCATCCTGGGCGCTGCGGCTGATGTTGTAGCGGCGCGAAACGATCTCGGCGGTCTCGATCATCTGGATATAGGCGGTGGGAGCGGCCGCCAGCACCGCAGGAGTCTGCGCCCGATAGCTGTTCTTGTGCTTGTTCTGCACCAGCGAAATCGAGTCCAGGCCGCCCGCCACGGCGATCCGGTGTTCGCCCGTCATGATGCTCTTGGCCGCGCTGGCAATGGCCACCAGGCCCGACGCACACATCCGGTCGATCGTCATGCCGCCGACCGATTCGGGCAGCCCTGCGGTATAGCCACAAAGCCGGCCAAGGTTGTAGCCCTGATTGCCTTGCTGGGCGGCGATGCCCAGCACCACATCGTCGACATCGGCGCCGGCGACCTGTGCCCGCTCGAGTGCCGCGCGGATCACATGACCACCGAGTACCGGCGCATCGGTGTCATTGAAGGCGCCGCGGAAAGCCCGCCCGATCGGGGTGCGGGCGGTGGACACGATGACGGCTTCTTGAAGATTCATGGGAGAACTCTCATTCAAAATACAAACGGCTGATCGTGTCGACCACGCAACCCGGTTTTTCCTGGCCTTCGATCTCGACCGTGATGCGAACAATCACCTGCACGCCATCACCCTTGACCGGCTCAGCAGACATGACCAGACCACGCCCGCGAATGCGCGCGCCGACCCGCACCGGCGCCGGAAATCTGACCTTCTCGCAGCCGTAATTGACGCCCATTTTCAGGCGCTGATATTCGATCAGCTCGGGCAGGAATTTGTTCGCCAGGCTGAGGGTCAAAAAGCCATGGGCAACGCAGGCCCCGAATGGGCCGCTGGCGGCACGCTGTGGATCGACGTGAATCCATTGCTGGTCGCCGGTGGCATCGGCAAACTGCTGAATGCGCTGCTGGCTGATCGTCAGCCAGTCGGTGTGACCGAGGTCCTGGCCAACTGCGGCCAGCACGCTGTCGAGATTGTCAAAGCGCAGCATGCTCAGGCCTGTTGCGAGCTGACCGACACCACTTCGCCGGTCATATAGGACGAGTAATCGCTGGCCAGAAAAACCATCACATTGGCAATTTCCCAAGGCTCGGCGCCGCGGCCGAAAGCCTCTTTGGCCGACAGCTGATCGAGCAACTCCTCGGAAGCGGATTTTTTCAGGAAGGCATGGATCGCGATCGATGGCGATACTGCATTGATGCGCACGCCAAACGGTGCTGCTTCCATCGCGGCGCAGCGTGTCAACGCCATCACGCCAGCTTTGGCGGCAGCGTAATGGGCTTGCTCGACCTGCGCCCGCCAGCCCAGTACCGAAGCATTGTTGACGATCACGCCGGATCCACGCGGCTGCATCAGCTTCAAGGCCGCGCGCGTCATGCGAAACGTGCCGGTCAAGGTCACGTCGATGACTTTGTGCCATTCTTCGTCGGCCATGTCGACGATGCTGCGGCTGCCGCCAAGACCGGCATTGTTGATCAGCACATCGATGGCACCGAGCTTGGCTTCGGCCATGCTCATCAACGCGTCGACCTGGGTTTGCTGGGTCACGTCGCAAAGCTGGCCCCAGACTTCCTGCAAGCCGGTCTCGCGCCGGATCGCCTCGACCGCTTCATTCAAGCGCCTCTCATGCACATCGGAAATCAGCAAGGCACGCGCGCCTTCCTCGGCGCAGCG
>CANFIC010000365.1 GCA_947446685.1 Burkholderiales bacterium | reverse complement strand
TCGACTACCGCTACGACTGGAGCAAGGCCGATCAGGCACCCGTTTTCTCGCAAGTCGTCAGGTCGGATGTGGCGACTATGTTCTTCATCCCGGGCATCATCGTCAACCCGACTCGCCAGACGAAGGCTTCAATCGATGGACCTTCATTCGAACGTTATGACATCGCTGGCAACTCCTTGACGGCCGAATACAAGGTCGGCGCCAATGACACGATCAAGTATGTCTTGTCGCGCCGCACAATGCATTGGGCCGATGCACTGGACCTCGACGGTTCGCCGATTCCCCTCGCCCATACCTCGCGAATCTCTGATTACAGCCAGGATTCGAACGAGCTGCAATGGCTTGGGAATCGGGGCGATCTGTCCTATGTCGGCGGAATCTACTCGTTCAAGGACGATGGTTTCACCAGCAATCCGCAGAGTTTCTTCTTCGGCGCGCAGAACTTTGATTCGCGTTATGGATTCACCACCAACGCGTTGTCGGTCTATGGACAGGCTGACTACAAGCTGAGCGAGAACATGACGCTGACTGGCGGCTTGCGCAACACCAAGGAAGACAAGACAGTTCGTCGTCAACTGTCGATGAGCGGCGTGAATACGACTTACTCGGCCACCGGTGTGCCGACTTACACACCATACGGTCCGATTCCCCTGGTTCCGACGGGTACCAGCGGTGCGACCTCGTTCAGCGCGACAACGCCGATGTTGAGCCTGGGCTACAAGATCCACAAGGACCTGAATGTCTATGCCCGCTATGCCGAAGGCTTCAAGAGCGGCGGCTTCAATGGCGAGGCCCAGTCAGTGGCTGCGGTGTTGACGCCGTTCCGGCCTGAGAAGCTCAAGTCGATGGAGTTGGGCTTGAAGACCACCTTCGACCAGAATCGTGGTCAGTTGAATGTGGCGGTCTTCAGCAACCGCACGACCGACCTGCAGCAACCGATCTTTACCGCCAAGGGTTCGGCCGCAACTGACGTCCGCAATGTCGGCACTTCGACCGCGCAGGGCCTTGAGGTCGAAGCGCAATGGCGGCCGACGCGCGACCTGCGGCTGCAGTTGGGTTATGGCTATATGAGCGCCAAGTTCAACGAGTTCATGGAACTGGGTGTCAATGTTGCCAACAACCGTGCTTATGTCTACGCGCCGAAAAACAACCTCAACCTGATGGTTGATGCCGTGCTTGCGCGCACTAGCATGGGCACCTTGCGAGGGGTCGTTGACTACAGCTACACCGATTCCTATTATCTGTACGCCTATCAATTGGCGGTGACCGATCCGGGCAGCGCAGCCGCGGTCAATACGCTGATCAAACCATCGGGCATCGTGAATCTGCGCCTGAACCTGGAGAACATCAGTCTCTGGGGTAATAACGCCACCGCCTCGCTGTGGGTGCGCAACGCCACCGATCAGGCACAAGTTGCCAACAAGATCGACTTCGGACCGGGCTTTGCCAATCTGACGCCGGCCTATTTCAACGATCCACGCACCTTTGGTGTGAGTCTGGGTGTGAAATGGTAAAGCGCTGATGGGCTGAGGCCCGCAGCATGACCGAGGCGAGCCGTGCAAGCGGTTCGCCTTTTTTGATGGCCCACCGCGGCGGAAAAGGCGGCTGCGGTAGGGCTTGGATCGACGGAGTCTGATCAATGAATCAAGCAATGTTTCCCGCAGGCGCGGCCCTGATCGTCGGTGGGTCCGGCGGTATCGGCCGTGTCGTCTGCCGAGAGTTTGCCAATGCTGGCAGCGATGTGGCGATCACTTTCCACAACAACCAGGCTCCGGCCGAATTGGCCGCGGAGGCCATTCGCAGCACCGGGCGCAAGGCGACGACGCACCGCTTGTCGACCCGCGATGCGGGCCAGGTGGCCGAGGTGATGGCCGCGGTGATGCAAGCCCATGGCCGCATTCATACCGTCGTCTATGGCGCGGCGCCCTTGGCCCAGCAGCAATATATTTCAGAGTACACGTTGTCGCGCTGGCAGCAGGCCATCGAGGAGGAGGTCCACGGCTTCTTCCGCGTCGTCCATGCCTCATTGCCTTTGATGAAGGCCTCAGGCGGCGGGTCTTATGTCCATCTGGGTTCGGCCGGAGACAGCTTGTGGCCTGACCGTGATGGTTTGTCGGTGATCCCCAAAGCGGCCAATGAGGCCTTGATCCAGGGCCTGGCCAAGGAGGAGGGCAGGCACCATATCCGCGCCAACACGGTGCTGGTTGGCGTCATCAATGCCGGCATGTTCCTCGAACTGAGCCGGCAAGGCGTGCTCGACCAGTCATGGACCGAGGCGACGCAAAAGATGCTGGCGCTGAAACGCTGGGGCGAACCCGAAGAGATCGGTCATGCCGCCGTCTTTCTGGCTTCCAACAAGGCGCTTTATGTCACCGGACAGAAGCTTTCGGTGTCGGGTGGGTTCGGCGTTTGACCGCAGTTCGCGGTCAAACTTGCCGCCTCAGGCCGCTGTGTAAGCCGGCACACCTCGGACGCGGTACATGCCTTCGCATTGATCCAGAAATTCCTGCTTCTTCGCGCGCGGGTTGTAGAACTGCTTGTACCAGACCCTGCACTTCAGGAACGGGCCATCGCTGGGGATGAACAGGCCGTTCAGGCAAGGGCCTTTGTTGGTCCAGACTTCGAAGTCCTGGGCGAAAGCGAGGCGGCTCATTTCCTGGTACTGCTTGGCAGCCACCAGGTCATCGCTGGTGGTCGGTACCGCGCCGGTTGGCGACTTGACGATCAGCGAATGCCAGACCTTGATCTGGCCATCATCGATCGGCGTGTGCATGATCAACAGCGCGGTTTCAAACAGGCCGGTCAGCATCGAGATCAAGACGCCGGGGCCATGGTAGACCGTGTCGGTATGCAGGGTTGAGGCGCTGCCGTCAGCCGCGACCAGGGTGCGATGTCCACCGCATTGGCGCTGTATCGCCAGATGCCCCTTGAATTCGTTTTCGTAGCGCTCGACCGTCGAGCCATGAATTGGCCCCAGATGGCTGTAGTCGGTGATGTTGTCGATCACCTCCTGCGGATGCTGATTCAAGACGCCGAGGTGATCCCAATGGCCCCGCACCCAACCCGCATCGTCCCATTGCGGCAGGCTCGGATGGGCCCACTCGGGATCGCCGCCTTCGGGGTCATGCCAGACCCAGATCGCGCCAAGGCTTTCGACAACCGTCCAGCTCTTGACGCAGGCTGCGGCCGGGATCGGGCCATCGTGATAGGGGATTTCATCGCATTTGCCGTCCGGGCCGAAGCGCCAGGCATGGTAGGGGCAGCGGATGCCGTCGCCTTCGATATTGCTGCCGCCGCGGTCGAGCACGACATAGGAGGTGTTGTTGGGTGCCGCCAGATGGGTCTTCATATGCGGGCAATAGGCGTCGAGCAGGACCACCTTGCCGGTAGCCTGGCCGCGGTAAAGCGCAAAGTCCTTGCCGAAGAAGCGCACTGCCAGCGGCTTGTGCGTGTTCAATTCTTCAGCGTCGGCGATCATGAACCAGCCGCGAGGAAAGGTGAATTCCCCGAGCCGGTAGTCTTTTGTCGTGGCCATTCAATATCTCCAAAGCGTTGTGAGCCGATCAAGCAGAATATTGAACGGCCGGGCGACAGATTGCCTACCCCATTCGGACGATGGTAGCCGAGTCGAGGTCAAGCAGCCCCGGCATCTTGCAGTTTCCAGGCCGGGTCGAAGGCGTTGCCGACCAACGGACAATGTGTTCCCGAAGGGCCATACATGGCGGCAACGCAACGGTTGCAGGCAGTGCAACCGGAGCGAAGATTGCCATCGATCCGCCATTTGTTGACGATGGTTGGGTCGTGGATGGTGGCGCGCGCCATGACGACGGCGTCAAAGCCTTCGGCCAGCGCAGTTTGCGCCGCCACCAGCGATTGCACGCCGCCGATATAAGCCAATTTAACCTGGGTCGCGGCCCTGACCAGGCGCGCTGCATCGAGGAAGAACAGTTCCTTGAACTGCAGCGATTTGGGCGTGGTCGCTTTCAGCATTTTGAACTGCAGCTTGGCCAGCCAGCCGGGCTGCATCGCCGCCAGATCCTCATA
>CANFIC010000364.1 GCA_947446685.1 Burkholderiales bacterium | reverse complement strand
GTGCATCTCCAGCCATTTTTGCGGCGATGCGGCGCGCATGAAACTTTCCGAGTTGCCGCGCAGGTGCAGGCCTTGGCCGCCCCAATTGCCGGCCGATAGGAAGGGCACGGTGATCTTGTCCCAGGCGGCAGAACGCACCAGGTGATAGTCGTCGTCGAAAGGGTGGGCCAGGATGTCATCGCCAAACTGGCAGCGATTGGCGGCCAACTCGGCGTCCGACAGGGTTTCGTCGCCGCAGACCAGTTCACCGGTCACGGCGCTGCGCGGGCCGCGCTCACCCAGGCCATATTGAACCGTCTTGACCTGCATGTCGTACCAGTTGGCCCAGAAGGTCGAGAGGATGCCACCATGGTGGGTCATGTCGCGGAACGAGTCAGCCGCGCCTTCCCAGATGCACATCGCGGCGAGGTGGGGTGGCGCCAGGCTGGCGACCTGCCATTGATTGATGCCGAAATAGGACACGCCGGACAGACCGACCTTGCCATTCGACCAGTCCTGCACACCGGCCCATTCAATGCAGTCGAAGAAGTCCTTGGTTTCGCGTGCGGAGAAATGCTCGACGAAGCCGGGTGAGCGGCCGCAACCACGCGAATCGACCCGCACACAGACATAGCCATCGGGTACCCAGCGCTCCGGATCGACAACTTCCCAGTTCTGGTAACGGTTGGACGAGCCTTGCGCCACATCGGGATGGTCGGTCACCATCTTTTGCCAGGCGCTCGGATAGCCTTCCTGGAAAGCCAGGCCCTTGGCATAAGGGCCATAGCTGAGCAAGACCGGATAGCGCCCCGGCAATTCGGGCCGGAACACATCGGCGCGCATTACCAGGCCGTCATCCATGCGGATCTCGACGTCCCAATCGATGGTCATCCCGTCCATGGGCGCGCTCATTGGCCCAGCGCCGCGTTGACGCGCGGCATCACTTCGGTGGCAAACAGTTCCATCGAACGCTTGCCCAGGACCGGATCCATCCAGTCGTGGCAGGCGTAGAGCAGTTGGCCAAAATCACCCACCTGATCGCGGAATGCCAGGATCTGCTCGACGACCGAGTCGACGGTGCCGGCCAGCACCAGACGCTTGGTCACATAGTCCGGCGTGAGGTCGCTGTCGGGCATCTGCGGATCGGTCTTGAACAGGTTGCTGCGGCCACCGCCGCCGACCAATTTCCTTACCAGTTGGCTGAAATAGAAGTGATAGGGGCCACCGGCTTCCAGCCCATAGCGCTGCGCAGTGGCGGCATCGTCAGCAACGAAGATGCTCTTGGCCACCCGCCAGTCCGCCGGCGAGGCAACCGCGCCAACCGCTTCGCGGCCTTCGACATATTTCGGCCAATGGGTCTTGACCCATTCCGGCATCAGGAAGTTGGCCGAGATCGGCTGCCAGCCCCGCTTGGCCATTTCGGCCACGCCTTGCGAAAACGGCGCGACGGCGGTGCCGACGATCTGCGGATGCGGATGCTGGAAGGGTTTCATGATGAAGCCCTGGCCGATCTCGGGGATCATCGTCTTCTCGACCGAGACGTTCCAGAACTGCCCGCTGATGTTGTAAGGCGGCTCGGATTCCCAGATCTTCAGGATCATGTTGATGCTCTCGACGAACATCGCATTGCGATCCTTGCCGAAGGTGCCGAAGACCTCGGCGTCCGACATCAGCCCACCCGGGCTGATGCCCATGATCAGGCGGCCCTTGGCCAAATGGTCGAGCATCGCGACCTGCCCGGCGATCGCCGCAGGGTGCGAATTGGGCAGGTTGAGTGTGCCAGTGCCGAGCTTGATATTGCGGGTTTCCGAAATCAGGCTGGCCAGGAAAATCATCGATGAGGTGATGCTTTCGGCCGCGTCGGTGACATGCTCGCCGACGAAAGCCTCAGAGAACCCGAGTCGATCGGCCAGGATGATCGCCTCACGATCCTCCTGCAAGGTTTCGGTAACGTTGCGGCCGGGTGGGTGCACCGGCATCATGAACATGCTGTATTTCATTGGGAACTCTTGTGTGGCAGTTTTTGCGATTTCGCTTGACCGCTGAATTTCTGATGGCGAGCAAGGTGCGCGGTGAAAAAGCGGACCTACCCGGGCTTGCGCGCCAAGGGTTCGATCCGGATGGCTCGATTTGATGCGATGTTCTAGTTCGGCAACGCCTTTCCAGATTTTTGGAAAATCAGCTCGGCTCAGAGCGCGTTTGATTCCTCAGAATGATGCGACTTAGTGATCGGTCAATCACTGTAATGTGATCTGCAAAATTGTTGTATCAGGGCTTTCCCCTGTAACGGGGTGGTGCCTGGCTGGGTCGAGCGGGCGCTTCATTCGGGCAATCAAGGCCTTTTCGCGCATCTGTTTGGGCCCTCTGAAGCGCAGGAACTTGGTATATGGCTGCTATGGCCGAGAGCATGAAAGCTATCCGAAATAACGGTCAAGATGCGGACCGCTGTACGCTGGCAGATCGATACCAAGGTCAGCAGGATCGTCGTCTTGATAGCGCTTCACTGTGGCTTGCTTCCAACGCTTGCTTCAAAGATTATGATCAAGTGATAACTTTTTTTGCAAATTTTCCAACGGCGGCTGAAGCCAGCCACTGGCAGCACCATGGCTCGGCTAGACTGCGCCGATTCAGACCCAACACGGAAATCCCATGACCCAGAACGGCCCATTCAATACCATCCAAGATCAGACCCATTCGGCTGTTTCAGGCAAGCAGATCGTTGGATTCCTCGGCCTCGGCATCATGGGTTCGGCGATGTCCGCGAACCTGGTCAAGGCCGGATTCGAGGTGCTGGGTTTCGATCCCAGCGAAGCCGGCCTGCTGAGACTCGGGCAGGCGGGCGGCCGGCCGCTGGCAACTGCTGCAGAAGTGGCGGCGCAAGCCGATGTGATCATCTGCTCGTTGCCCAATGCTGCGGCCCTGATGGTTGCAGCCACAGTGATCGCCGCTGCGGGGCGCAAGTCGCTGGTTGTTGTCGAGGCCAGTACGCTGGACGTCGAGGACAAGATGGCCGCGCGTGATCTGCTGGCGGGCAGCGGGGTGGTCTTGCTTGACTGCCCGCTGTCGGGGACTGGCGCTCAGGCGGTCTTCAAGGATCTGTCGATTTACTCGAGCGGCCCGGAGGAGATCGTGGCGCGGCTTGCGCCGGTCTTCGATGGATTCGCCAAGGCGAATTACTACCTTGGCGAGTTCGGCAATGGCATGAAGATGAAGCTGATGGCCAATCTGCTGGTGGCCATCCACAACGTCTCGACGGCCGAAGCCCTGCTGTTCGGCGAGCGCATGGGTATCTCGGCTGAACTGGCGGTCAGGGTGCTTTCAGACGGGGCGGGGGGCTCGAGAATGCTCGACGTGCGCGGCCCGGTGATGGCTGATCGCAGTTGGGAGAACGCGACGATGAAGGTCGGCGTTTGGCAAAAGGACATGAAGCTGATCAACGCGGCGCTCGCCGCAACCGGCACGCCGGCGCCCTTGTTTGCCGCGAGCCAGCCGATCTACAACGCCGCCGTCAGTGCCGGCCATGCCGAGAACGACACCGCCGCCGTGTTCGACGTGCTGACCCGCATGTGTGGGGATTTGTCGACGAAGGCTTGATTGAGGCCGACCGGGCGAAATGCTTGGCTTGCCGCCCTTGAAAGCCTGGGTAGGAGGCGCGTGAAGGAGCAAGCTCAGTAGACGTTTCGCCACCTAGCTCGCCAAACGGCGCGCGATGCGTATTGACATCAGATACATGCTTGGCTAGCATTCGTGTATCTATTGTGTATGCATTCAAAGGAGGAAACGATGCGCGATGCCGCGATTAACCTGAGGGCATTGCCCGAGCAGCGGGACTTGATCGATCACGCTGCAACTTTGCTGGGCAAGAACCGTTCGGACTTCATGCTCGAGGCGGCTTGCGACAGAGCGCAGGCGGTCGTGCTTGACCAGGTGTTCTTCAGCCTGAATGCCGACAAACTTCAGCAGTTCACGGCGATGCTCGACGCCCCGCCCAGCCACAATCCCGGGCTTGAGCGACTGATGGCCGTGACGGCACCCTGGGCCACAGTCAAGGCATGAGCTTGCAACTCAACGCACCTCGGCCGCTCGCGGCC
>CANFIC010000363.1 GCA_947446685.1 Burkholderiales bacterium | reverse complement strand
GGCTTGAGCTTGGGCGCCACTGACGAAGGCTAGCGTCAGCATGAGGGTGGTCAGCAGCTTTTTCATGAAATTTCCTTTACCTGCGATGAAGTGCGGTTTACTGCGGGCCGAGCTTGGCGATAAGCTGGCCGAGTTGTACGAGTTCGTCCGGCTTGAGGTCTGAAAGCGGCGGACGTACGGGGCCGGCGCTGTGGCCAACCAAGGTCGCGCCGGCCTTCACGATGCTCACCCCGTATCCCTGGCCGAGATTGCGCAGCGCGATATAGGGAAGGAAGAACTCGTCGATCAGACGGTTGGTCGTGGCGCTGTCACCGGCATGGTGGGCGTTGTAGAACTCGATTGCGGTGCGCGGGATGAAGTTGAATACCGCGGACGAATAGACCGGGCAGCCCATCGCCTGGTAGGCCCCGGCAAATACCTCGGCCGTTGGCAAGCCGCCGAGGTAGGCGAAGCGATCACCGAGCTGGCGCTGGATTGACACGAAGGACTCGATGTCGCCGATGCCGTCCTTGAAGCCTATCAAGTTGGGGCAGCGGTCAGCCAGGATCAACAGCGAGGCGGGCGTCAAGCGGCAGCCACCTCGGTTGTAGACGATCACGCCGAACTTGACGCTTTTGCATACCGCTTCGACATGGGCGACCAGGCCTTCCTGAGTGGCTTCGGTCAGGTAATGCGGCAGCAGCAGGATTCCTTGCGCGCCGAGTCGCTCGGCCTCCTGCGCATAGCGGATCGCCAGCGTGGTGCCGCCGCCAGCGCCGGCAATGATGGGCATGCGGCCGCGGCAGGTCTCGACTGCGGTGCGCACCACCTCACTGAATTCCTGCGGCTCAAGGGAGAAGAATTCGCCCGTGCCGCCGGCGGCAAACAGCGCAGTAGCGCCGTAGGGCATCAACCACTCAAGCCGCTCGGCATAGGGCTTGGGCGCAAATCGGAGCTGGCTGTCGAAGTCGGTCAGAGGGAAAGAGAGCAGGCCGGAGGAGATGGTGGTCTTCAGTTCTTGCGGGGAGGTCATCGTTGAATTCCTGTTGGCTCGTTGGTACAAGCGGTAGCGCTACCAAACAGCGATTATGGTAGCGCTACCTATTGCCGCTATCAAGCGGCCTGTACTAGGTGTTTTCCCTTATCAACTACTCTTGCGGTCGATGATCGAAAAGCCGATGTCGATGACGCGCTGCTCGACGCTGCGGCCTTCCGCGCGGTCGACGATGAACCGGGCAGCCTGGCTGCCGATGGCCGAACCGTTGATGCGCACGGTGGTCAGCGCCGGGTGCAGATCGGCGGCGAATTCGAGGTCGCCGAAGCCGACAATCGCGAGCCGCTCCGGGACAGCGATGCCGCTGGCCTGCGCTTCGGTCATGACGCCGAGAGCGAGCAGGTCGGAACTGCAGAACAGGGCGTCGATGTTGGGCCATTGATGCATCAGCAAGGCCAAGGCGCTGCGCCCGCTCTTCAGCGTGGTCGGCGCAGGAACAATCTGCACCCGTACCGGCTCCAGCCCCAGCGCCGAGGCGGTGGCCTGGAAGGCATCGAGTCGGCGCCTTGCCCGTTCGTCATCTCCGGTCACCATCGCGAAGCGACGACGGCCCTTGGCATGCAGAAAATGAGCCACCGCCCGGCCCACTTCCACATGGGAGAAACCGACCAGCATATCGATCGGGGTCGGGGTCAGGTCCCAGGTCTCGACGACCGGTATGCCGGAAGCCAGCAGCCGCTTGCGGCCATCGGCCGAATGCATGATGCCGGTCAGCACGATGCCATCGGGTCGGCGCCCGATGATCGTTTCGAGCAAAGCGTCTTCGCGTGTCCCGTCGTAGCCGGCCTGGCCCAGCATCAACTGGTAGCCGCGCGCTGCCAGCGCTTCGGTCAGCGACTGCACGGTCTCGAGAAATACCGGCCCGGAAATCGTCGGAACGACCGCGGCGACCAGGCGACTGCGCGTCGATGCCAGTCCACCTGCCAGCAGATTCGGCACATAGCCGGTGCGCGAGACTGCGTCGGCGACTTTTTTGAGGACTTCAGCCGAGACCTGGGTGGGATTGTTCAAGGCCCGCGAAGCGGTGATCGGCGCAACGCCGGCCAGTTTGGCCACGTCATGCAGGGTCACTGCACCGCTGCCGCGCCGGCTTCTGCGGGGTTGAATGGCATCGCTGGTCATGCTGCATTCTACGCAGATGGCAGCGCTACCGTCGAGCTTTGCGAGAATCGATCCCTGGCCGGTCGTAATGCGGACGGGCGCGCGTTCCGCTCCTCTACACTGGGCGTATGACTCAAAGCATCGCATTCATCGGTGGCGGCAATATGGCCAGCGCCATCATCGGCGGCCTGCTGCGCGCCGGCCGGCCTGCACATTCGATCATCGTCGTCGAACCGTTCGAGCCGCAGCGCCAGCAGTTGCAGCAGCAGTTCGGCCTGCAAGCCTTGCCAGCGGCTGATGTCAGCCTCAGCGTTGCCGGCCTGCTGGTCTGGGCGGTCAAGCCGCAGTTGTTCGCCGAAGCTGCCGCGCCATGCGCCGGGCAGATCGGGCAGGCGTTGCAGTTGTCGGTGATGGCCGGCATCCGCAGCGATCGGATCGCCAGCCTGAGCGGCAGCGAGCGCGTGGTGCGCGCGATGCCGAACACGCCGGCCTTGATCGGCCAGGGCATTGCCGGTCTGTTCGCCCGCACTGCGGTGTCGGCTGCGGACAAGGCGCTGGTCGAGGAAATCCTGGCGCCAACCGGCAAGACGTTATGGGTTGAGCAAGAAGCCGATCTGGATGCGGTGACTGCCTTGTCGGGCTCAGGTCCGGCCTATTTTTTCTACATCGTCGAGGCGATGATTGCCGCCGCGGTCGAGATGGGCCTGAGCGCCGAGCAGGGCCGGGAACTGGCCTTGGCGACTTGCGGCGGCGCGGCCGCCCTGGCGCAGGCCACGACCGATTCGCCGACGTTGCTGCGCGAGCGCGTGACCTCCAAAGGCGGCACCACCTATGCGGCGATCAGCAGCTTGCAGGCCGACGATGTGGCTGCCGCGGTGCAGCGCGCCGTGCTGGCGGCACAGCAACGGGCCCGCGAACTGGGTGACGAATTCGGCGGCTGAGGCAGCCCGCCTCAGCGCAGTCCCAGATCCAGCGCGACGCCAGCAAAGATCGCAAAGCCGAGCCAATGGTTGCTGCGAAAAGCCTTGAAGCAGCCGTCGCGGCTGCGGCTGCGGATCAAGAAGTAATGCCACAGCGCCTGCAGCGCCGCCAGCGTGATGCCGGCGAGGAAGATCCGGCCCAGACCGAGGCGCAGACCCAGCGCAGTCCAGCCCGCCAGGTGAACGGCATAAAAGCCCATCACTGCAGCGACGTCGAAGCGCCCCAGCGTCACGGCCGAGGTCTTGATGGCGAGATGAATGTCATCGTCACGGTCGACCATCGCGTATTCGGTGTCATAGGCCAGCACCCAGAACATATTCGTCAGCAGCAGCGCCCATGCCGACAGCGGCACGGCGGCGTTGATGGCGACCAGACTCCACTGCGTGCCACCGAGCGCGGCCGAAAATGCCATCGGCATGCCGAAGCTGAAAGCCAGCCCCAGCACCGCCTGAGGCATCGCCAGCCAGCGTTTCGCATAGGGGTAGAGCAATGCCACCGCCAGCGCGGCGAAGGACAGCGCAATCGTCGGCGCATTGGTCGTCAGCACCAGCAGGAAGGCCAGCAGCGCGAGCATGGCGCCAAAGCGCAGCGCTTGCTTGACGGTCAACGCGCCGCGGGTCACGGGCCGGTTGGCAGTGCGCTTGACATGGCGATCGAAATCGCGGTCGGCGACATCGTTGACGCAGCAGCCAGCCGATCGCATCAGCACCGTGCCAAGGCAAAAAACCAACAGCAGATGCCAACCCGGCCAGCCATCGGCGGCGATCCACAGCGCGGCCAAGGTCGGCCAGAGCAGCAGCAGCCAGCCTGCCGGCCGATCCCAGCGAATCAGCTGCAGATACAGGCCGATTCGGCCGCGCAGGTCGAGACTCATGGCCGTCGACGGCGGCATGCCGCGATCATGCGGCAAGGCCATATTTGCCCATCAGCCGCAGGCGCAGGCCGGGCTGGAAATTGATCCTCGCGGGG
>CANFIC010000362.1 GCA_947446685.1 Burkholderiales bacterium | reverse complement strand
TCGTCGACGAAGGCGTGACTGCGGCCGACCGGGCGAAATGCTTGGCTTGCCGCCCTTGAAAGCCTGGGTAGGAGGATCGTGAAGGAGCAAGCTCACGGTGCGTATTGACATCAGATACACGCTTGGCTAGCATTCGTGTATCTATTGTGTATGCATTCAAAGGAGAAAACGATGCGCGATGCCGCGATTAACCTGAGGGCATTGCCCGAGCAGCGTGACTTGATCGATCACGCTGCAACTTTGCTGGGCAAGAACCGTTCGGACTTCATGCTCGAGGCGGCTTGCGACAGAGCGCAGGCGGTCGTTCTTGACCAGGTGTTCTTCCGCCTGAATGCCGACAAGCTTCAGCAGTTCACGGCGATGCTCGACGCCCCGCCCAGCCACAATCCAGGGCTTGAGCGACTGATGGCCGTGACGGCACCCTGGGCCACAGTCAAGGCATGAGCTTGCAACTCAACGCACCTCGGCCGCTCGCGGCCGCCCATATATTGGATGACTTTCAGTGCGGTGAGGCGGTTCTCGACGAGTGGCTGAAGCGCCGCGCGATGATCAACCAAATTAGCGGAGCCAGCCGCACGTTTGTGGTGGCGGACCAAGACAGTCATGTCTACGGTTACTACGCCATGGCTGCGGGAGCTGCCTCGCACCAGCTGGCTACCGGCTCGGTGCGCAGGAACATGCCCGATCCAGTTCCGGTGATGGTGCTGGCCAGGCTGGCGGTTGACCAGCGCGCACAGGGCATCAAGCTTGGCGCATCCCTGCTGCAGGATGCCGTCAACCGGGCGGTGGTGGTTTCTCAGAACGCCGGTGTCCGGGCCTTGCTGGTGCATGCGCTTCACGACCGCGCCAAAAATTTCTACGAACATTATGGTTTTCAGGCATCGCCCTTGCACCCGATGACGCTGATGCTGAGGTTGAATGCCGGCAAGTCATGAGCCTCCTTAGTCCCTGCTGAATCAGGCTCGATCAGCGGTGCGCGAGCGAAGCTATTCTGAGTAGTTTGAAGGTGGCGGCGACGTCTTCGCAATCCAGGCCTTGGTCAATTGCCTGCCGGTAAATCCGACTGCCGGCCTCGAACATCGGCATCGCAGCACCGAGTTCGCTTGAGAACTCACTGATGATGTCCAAGTCCTTGCTGAAGACATCGAGCCGCATCGTCGGCGGCGCGTACCTTCCGGCAATCATCAAGGGGGCGCGAAATCCGAAGACGGCCGAACTTGCCGGTCCGCCGGCGATCAGGTCGTAGACCAGTTGCAAATCCAACCCCGCGCTGGCGGCAAAAGAGAGCGCTTCGGCGGTGGCAATATTGTGGATCGCGACCAGGTGGTTCGTGACCATTTTTAGCTTCATGCCGGTGCCGAACGGCCCGACAAAGCGCACATCACGGGCAAAGGTCTGCAGCAATACGGCCACGCTTGCAAATGCGCCGGTATCGCCGCTGGCGTAAATGATCAACTCCTTGCGCTCGGCGTGCAGACTGGTTCCGGTCACCGGCGCATCGATCATCTCGGCGCCACGCTGTTGCAACTGCAACCGTGCTTCTTCCTTCAGGGCGATCGGCAGCGTGCCCAGCTCAATGAATATTTGCCCGGCGCGAGCCTTTGCAGCGGCCGATTGCGGGCCGAGCATGACGCTGCGGAAGGCCGCAATGGAACTCAGCACCGTGATCACGGTCGCCGCGCCGTCAATCACCGCCTCGGGGCTGGCGCAGGTCCTGCCCCCGGCCGACTGGAAGCTATGTTGCCGCTCTTGCGCGGGGTCGAAACCGCAGACAGTCAGGCCGGCGTCGAGCAGATGGCGCGCGTACCAGCTGCCCATGATGCCCAGGCCGATGATGCCGACATCGGCCAGGCCTTCCTGGTGGTCCTGCTGTTGATTTGACATGGGCAGTTCAGTCCTTGGCCGGGTCGGTTGAATGAGTCGGAAAAAAGCAGGAAGTCATCCTGACCTTGTCGCCGATTTCATTCGAAATGGTCGACTGATCATCTTATGGCGGCTGAATTACTCGAACGACTAGTGCAATCACCTAGCAAATTCCAAATAATCGTCCAATTTCGTGATCGTTCGATCTATATAATTAATTCAAGCAGGTCGCGTTCGGGCGGCCACAGTTTCAAGGAGCGAAGATGTTGCGAGTTTGCGTGGTGGGCCTGGGTTGGTGGGGCAAGATCATGGTCAGAACGCTGGCAGCGAGCAGCAAGGTGCGCGTCGTGGCGGCGGTCGAGCCCGATCTGGCGTTGGGCCAGGCCTTCTGCGCCGAACATGGCATCCGGCACCTGGCCAGCTATGCCCAGGGCATCGAGGCGGCCGATGTCGACGCGGTCATCCTCACTACACCGAACAGCCTGCATGAAGTGCAGATCGTCGCGGCGGCGCAGGCGGGCAAGCATGTGTTTTGCGAAAAGCCGCTGGCATTGACGCTGGCATCGGCGCTGCGCTCGGTCCAGGCCTGCCTGGATCACGGCGTGCGCCTGGGAATCGGGCATGAAAGACGCTTCGAGCCGCCGATGCTGCTGATCAAGCGGCTGCTGGCTGAAGGCGCTCTCGGCCGCCTGCTGCAGATCGAGGGCAATTTCAGCCAGGACAAGTTCCTTGCCTTGGCGCCGGACAACTGGCGTTTGTCGCGCGCCCAGGCCGGCTGCGGCCCGATGACGGCCACGGGGATCCACCTGCTGAATCTGGCAACCAGCATCGCCGGGCCGGCCATCCAGGTGCTGGCCTTGAACAGCAAACTGGCGACCGGATTCGAATCCGGCGACAGCGTCTCAGCCCAACTGCTGTTCGCGGATGGCGTTTCCGCCAGTATCAATGCGATGTTGTCGACGCCGTTTTATGCCCGTTTCGCCATCTTCGGCAGCAAGGGCTGGATCGAGGTGCGTGACAAATCTCATGTCGAAAATCCGTCCGGCTGGATCGTCACCCGGTCGGCGCCCAACGATGGCAGCGTTGTCGAGGACTATCCGGTCGCCACGCCGGTGCTCGACAATGTCGAGGCCTTTGCCGCGGCAGTGGTCGGACAGCAGGCCGACTATCCGATCGCGCTGCAGGACATGCTCGACACTACCGCCGCGCTCGAAGCGATCGCGGAATCGGCCGACCGCGGCGTCATCGTCAAACCCAAGGAATCGTCTATGTCTCAAATGAAATTGTCCGAGGGCGCACGATGAAGTCGCGCCTGCCATTGCCTGCGATCGAAGCGTTCAATCCTGAGCAGCGCGGCATTTTCGATGCCATCATGAGCACGCGCGGCAGCATCGACGGGCCTTTCCTGGCCTGGTTGCACAGCCCCAAGCTGGCCGATGCAGCGCAGAATCTCGGCGCCTTTTGCCGCTTCGGCAGCAGCCTTGATGCGGTCGAGTCAGAGCTGCTGATCCTGCTGGTGGCCGCGCATTACGACTGTCTGGCCGAGCAGCAGATCCACGAACCGATCGCGCTGGCTTCCGGGCTACCATTGGCTGCGGTTGAAGCCATCCGGGCCCGCCTGGTGCCGCTGCTTGATGGCGAGCGCTTGAGGTTGCTGCTTGAGCTCGGCTCACAACTGCTGCGCACCCACCGGCTCGACGAGGCGATGTACCTGCGCGGTCAGGCCTTGTTCGGCGAAAAGACGTTGGTGGAAATCGTCGGCATCATCGGTTATTACACCCTGGTGGCCTACACGCTGAACGCCTTCGGGATGGTCAAGGAGTAATGCGATGAGCTTGTCCGCTGAGACGACGACCGGGAAGCCGTCGCGCGCTCGCGCGCCGAAATTGCGTTCGAGCGATCGACGCGAGATGATCCTGCGCCAGGCACTCGACTACTTTGCGGCCAATGGCTTCACCGCCAGCACCCGCGACCTCGCGACTGCGATGGGCATCACCCAGTCCTTGCTGTATCGCTATTTCCCGAACAAGCAGGCCTTGATCGAAGCGGTCTATGACGAGGTGACCCTGTCGCGCTGGAATCCGTTTTGGGAAGACATCATCAAGGATCGCAGCAAGGCGCTGGAGGTCAGGCTCGAAGAGTATTACCTCGACTATGCCAAGCTGGTGCTGCGCCATGAATGGGTGCGCATCCTGATCTTTGCTGGCTTCGAGAAATCGGGCATCAACGACCGCTT
>CANFIC010000361.1 GCA_947446685.1 Burkholderiales bacterium | reverse complement strand
GTCGTTGTAGGCCGTGAAGATCATGCTGCCGGCGTCAAACACGCCGTGGCTCAAGCCGGATTGATGGCTGAGAAGATGGCGCAGAGTGATGTCGCGCCGCAGCGGTTCGGTGTCGTCCAGCGATGTCGCGCCTGGACGCAGCACCGAGAGCCGACCCAGCGCCGGAATCCATTGCTTGACCAGGTCGTCGAGCCCGAACAGGCCCTGCTCGACCAGCATCAAGGCCAGCACCGAAGTGATCAGCTTGGTATTGGAAAAGGCCCGGTGGATATGGTCGGCGCGCATCAACTCGCCGCTTTCCAGGTCGGCCATGCCGCTGCAGAAGCTGTCGATCAGCTCGCCGTTCTTGAGCAAGGCGGCCGAAACGCCGGCCAGTCGCTGCTGGTCAATTTCACGCTGCAGCGCCGCATGAGCCTGGCTGAAATCAACGCTGCTTTGACTCATGCCCCGGCAGCGATGAATTGCCAGACATCGCCCGCCAGCTGGACCGCCCTGGAATCGGCCTGCAACTTCAGCAGATGGGCGCGCAGCGAGCGCAGTGCCACTGCATGCAGATGGGCTGGCGTATCGGCATAGACCATGGCCAGCAACGCGGCTTCGCTGGCCGGCGCGGCAGCCGTCATCGATTGCAAAGCTGCCAGCACCTTGGCTTCGCGCCCCAGACGATGAGCGATGGTCTTGCGCACCACCGCATGCGGCTGATCGATCAAGAAACCATGGCCAGGCGCCAGCCAATCCAGCTCTTCGACCAGCAATTTACGCAAGGACTCGAGATAGACCGCCATGTCGCCATCGGGCGGGTTGATCACCACCGTGCTGCCCTGCATCAGATGGTCGCCGGTGAACAGCAGCTTTTCTTCCTCGAGCAAATAGCACAGATGATTGCTGGCATGACCGGGGGTATGGATCACGCGCAGCGTCACGCCAGCGCCCAGCAGCAGCCGGTCGCCATCGGCAAGCCGATGTTCGGGCTGGAATTCCTTGTCCTGCCATTCCGGGTGCAGCGCGACCTGGCCGAAACGCGGCGCGCCGCTGGCGGCATGGATCGCTGCGGCAGCCGGCGAATGGTCTTTATGGGTATGGGTGACAAGGATGCGGCTGATACGACCAGGTGCTGCAGCCAGCAGCGCTGCAATATGGTCATCGTCGGCAGGACCCGGATCGAGCAGGGCCCAGTCATCACTGCCCGGCGCGCCGATGAAATAGCTGTTGGTACCCGGGCCGGTCATCATGTTGCCATTGCCTGCGGTGACGCGCAGTACGCGCGGCGACAGCCAGACCGGCTTGCCCGGGATCAGCTCGTTGCTGGCCTGGCCATGGCCATCAGGGTCGATCCGGCCGACCTCGGCATAAGCCCATTCATCATGATTGACGACCACCCGGCCCTTGCTCGAGATCCCGAGGCGCGGCCTGGTCGTCGGCACTTCTTCCTGCCGGCGGGCCCAGTCGACCGCTTCGGCGGCCTGTTTGAAGCCAGCCAGATGCTTCAGCAAGCGCTCGGTCACATTCATCAATTTGAGATCCCGGCCCAGCGCTTCAGACGGTGTCAGCCAAAGCAGCTCGACCGTCTCCTTGGCATCAGCGATTGCCTGCTGCCCAGGAGGCGCTTCGGTGATGAAGAAGCGGGTGTCGAAGATCTTCGGCATGCCCAGCGGCGTGATCCAGTGGCTGTAATAAGCCAGCCGGTCCACCGCCAGCTTGACGCCGAAGCGCTCGCAGACATCGGCCATGCCGATCTGATTGGCATGCAATTGATGGCGCAGGGCCAGCAACTCGTCAGCCGGCAGTTCCAGATTGAGCAGTGAACCGTCGGCGTCGACAGCGAACAGCAAACCGGCTTCTTCGAAGCATTCGCGCAATGCCGCCACCCAGTAATGCAGCCCGTCCTGCGCCACACCGAGGCGGGCGCTGGCGCTGGCATCGTCGAGCCCCAGACAGCGCTCATAATGGCCTTTGTCGGCGGCATCGAGCATGCCGCCTGGAAAGACTGCGGCGCCGCTGTTCTGGTCACCTGGGCGCAAGGCACGCTTCAGCATCAATACTTCAAGCCCGCCCGGCGCATCTCGCAACACGATCACCGAGGCAGCGGAGCGCGGGACAGCCGGCAGAACGGCAGTCATTGCTGGCCCTGCTGCTGCAACTGCTGCCAGACGCGCGAGGGTGACAGCGGCATCTGCAACTGGCGCGCACGCGCCGGCAGGCCATGTCTCGCGAAAGCGTCGGCAACGGCATTGACCAGCGACGGCGTGGCGCCGATGGTGCCGAGCTCACCAACGCCCTTGACGCCCAGCGGGTTGTTCAAACAAGGCGTCGATGGGTCCATTTCGGTCTTGAAATCAGGTGTGTCCGCAGCCCGCGGCGCAGCGTAATCCATCAGACTGCCGGTCAAGGGCTGGCCGCTTCCGGGGTCATAGACCATATGCTCATGCAGCGCTTGGCCGATACCCTGGGCCGCGCCGCCGTCGAGCTGACCGCGCACGATCATCGGGTTGACCACACGGCCGACATCGTTGACCGAAGCATAGGCGACGACCGCCACCTTGCCGGTCAACGGGTCGATTTCGACCTCGCTGATATGGCAGCCGTTGGGCCAGGAGGGACCGGCGACTGCGCTGGTCGATTCGACGAAAATACGCTGCTCCGGCTGGCCTGCTGCGAGTTCGAACAGACCCAGTTTCAGGTCGGTGCCGGCGACGCTGAAGCTGCCGTTTTTGTACTCGATGTCCTGCTCGGCAGCTTCGAATTCCTTGGCCGCGAGTTGCCTGGCTTTGGCAATCGTTTTATCAGCACCGATGCTCAGTGCCGACCCGCCGGTGAACAACGAGCGCGAGCCAGCGCTGCCAAAGCCGTCGCCGCGATCGGTATCGCCGAGCACCACTCTGACCTTGTCGATGCTGACCCCGAAGGCATCGACGACCAGCTGCGCCAGCGAGGTGGCGATACCCTGCCCCATGGCGTTGACGGCCGAGAAAACCTCGATCACGCCATCGTCAGCGCGTACCGCCAAAGTGACCCGCTCTTCCAGCGCATTGCCGCCAGTCCATTCAAGAAATGTCGAAATCCCCTGCCCGCGCAGCAGTCCGCGCCTTGCCGAATCTGCCGCCCGGGCCTCAAAGCCCCGCCAGTCAGCGAGCTGCAGCGCCTGGTCCATCACCGACTCGAAGCGGCCGCTGTCATAGACTTGGCCCATCGGGTTTTTGTAGGGCATCTGCGCTGGCTGGATGAAGTTGCGCCTGCGCAGCGTCAGCCGATCGATGCCGGTCTGGCGCGCCGCTTCGTCGATCAGTCGCTCCATGATGAAGATCGCTTCGGGTCGGCCAGCGCCGCGGTAAGCACCGGTCGGCGCAGTATGGGTCAGCACCGCCCTGAAGTGGAAGTCAATCGTCTGGATGTCATAGACGCTGGTCTGCACCCAGGGTCCAATCAACAACTGGATCGCCACGCCCGCGCCGGTCGTGTAAGCGCCAACATTGGCGATCGAATCGAGCCGCAAAGCCAGGATCTTGCCGTTCTCGTCGAGTGCCAGTTCGGCATGGCTTTGCAGGTCGCGGCCATGGGTGCTGGCGATGAATTCCTCGCTGCGTTCGGCCAGCCATTTGACCGGACGCTGCAACGCACGGGCGCAAAAGGCCAGCGCGATGTCTTCCGGGTAGGCGCCGGTTTTCATGCCGAAACCGCCGCCGACATCACCGATCAGTACGCGCACCGATGACTTTTCCATGCCCAGCGCGTCGCAGACCGAGTCGCGCAAGCCCGAAGGCATCTGGCTGCTGATGCGGATCGTCAGGCGCTGGGTAACGGCATCAAATGCCGCCAGCGCCGAACGGGGCTCGAGGGTAAGCGGGACCAGCCGCTGGTTCACCAGGTCCAGGCTGACGACATGGCGGGCGACGGTAAATGCTGCGGCCGTCGCGTCCACGTTGCCATAGCGGGTTTCAGCCGCGATATTGTCCGGCGCTTGCGGGCATAGCATCGGCGCTCCGGGCGCGGTCGCCGCCGTGACATCGACAACCATCGGCAACTCTTCATAGTCGACCTGAATCGCTTCGGCCGCGTCGCGGGCTTGCTGCAAGCTGCTGGCAACAACAGCTGCCACCGGCTC
>CANFIC010000360.1 GCA_947446685.1 Burkholderiales bacterium | reverse complement strand
CGGCTTCGTCAGCATGCTGGGCATGCTCGACGCCGCGGTGGAAGCGCTCGACTTCGGCGCGCAGGCGCTCGCGCTCGCTTTCGAAAAACAGGCCTGAACGAATTCAGCCGAGCTGCACGACGCTGTTCAGCACCATCCGGACCAGCTCGGTCTGGCGGGTGACGCCCATCTTCGAGAAAATCGCCCGCAGATGGGCGCGCACGGTGTTGCGGCGGATGTCGAGTTGCTCGCCGGCTTCTTCCAGGCCGAGCCCATTGGCCAGCAACAAGGCCAGCGTGGCTTCGGCGGGAGTCAGGTCGAACAGTCGCCGGATCACGTCGCTCGATCCCTGCGTGCTGCGCTCGGGGTCGCGCAGGAAGATGGCGAGGCAGGGCCGATGGCCGCTTTCAGACCATTTATCTCTTGGCAACGTCCGCACCAGCAGGCTCAGCTTGCTGCGGCCCGATGGCCGGGTGATCGAGATCGCCTCGATCACCGTCGGCGTGATCGATTGCTTGACGGGCTTGGGCAGCATCGACGTATAAGCGGCGTCGATCAATGCTTTGAGCTTGATTTGCTCGGCAGGGGATTCCGCCTTCAGCGATTTGCCGATCACGCGGATGCCGTCCTGCTCGTTGAGGATTGCCTTGGCCTGATCGTTGATTGACAGGATGTCGCCTCTTTCATCCAGCGTCACGGTGCCGATCCGCATCCGCTCGACCGTGCCGGCAAACAGCTTGCGCTCGATGTCGAGGTGCTGCATATGCGAGCGCAGTCGGACAGCCTGCTTCAGGTGCGGCAGCAGCATCTGCGCGATGCCTTTCTCACGCTCGCCAAAGGGCTGCTGGTCTTCCGAGCGGGCGATGCGCAGCCGGCATTCCTCGTCCTCGTTGTCGGAGCTGAGGTCGGCCCCCATGATGTGGCGCACGCCCTGTGGACGCAGGTATTCAAGGTAAAAGACGCTTTCCAGCCAGCGGGTCTCGCCGATGATTTCGGCAGCGACCAGCACCTGGTCGGGCGGCAGATTGCAAAAAGCGTCGAGTTCGAAAAAGCGCGAGTTGTACATGGCAAAAAAGCGCGCTTCGGTCGGACCTTCACTGACCATCAGGCTGGCCCGGTCGGCCGCGGCCGGCCGCATGATCAGCGTGGTACTCATCGCGCCCAGCAAGGCGTTGAGCATTTTGACAAAGCTGCGCCAAGGCGGGGACTCCAGCGGACCCTGATAGATCGCCTGGGTCAGACGGTTGAACTCTGCCAGGCTCAGTTCCCGGGCTGGTTCGTCATCGATGCTGGGAGGGTGGCTGGTCAATATGCTCTCAAACAATGCCTTGCATTGAATTTGCTTTGCGGCGGCTGAATTCCGGCTTGAGTATAGTTTTTAACAACTGCATAGTTTGTTGCTGTTTTGAACAATTTTCAGCGCTTCAGGCAGGTTCAAAAATAGTCCGTTCGAACGATGAATTGCTCATTGCGCAAGCCAATAGTGTCCATGACAAGCCTGCGAATTCAGGGCTTTACAGGGCGCTTTGCGCCGGCAGAGGGATTGAATGCAGATCGAATTCACCGAGGAGCAACAGCAACTGCGAAACCAGGCACGCGAATGGCTGGCTGCCCATGTGCCACGCCAAGCGCTGCAGAGCTTTGATACTGCGATTGGGTTCGAGCAGCACCGGCAATGGGAGCGCGAGCTGCATGCCGGCGGCTGGACCAGCTTGACCTGGGGCAGGGAGTTCGGCGGTCGGGCCGGCGATATGTTCGACTGGCTGATCTTCGAAGAGGAATATTGGGCTGCCGGCGCGCCGGGGCGAGTCAACCAGAATGGTTTGCTGGTGCTGGCACCGGCCTTGCTCCAATTCGGCAATGCCGCGCAGCGCCAGCGTTTCTTGCCGCGCATCGCCGCAGGTGATGACATCTGGGCCCAAGCCTGGTCCGAGCCCGGTGCCGGCTCCGATATGGCAGCGATCTGCTGCAGCGCCGAACTCGATGGTGATCATTACGTTCTGAATGGTCAGAAAAGCTGGGTCTCGAGGGCGGTCTGGGCTGACTGGCTGTTTGGCCTGTTCCGCACCGAAGAAGGCTCGCAGCGCCATGTCGGCCTGAGCTGCTTGCTGGTACCGCTGAATGCGGCCGGCGTCACGGTGCGGCCGATCATGCAGTTGAACGGCCGCACCGGCATGGCCGATGTCCATTTCGACAATGTGAAGATTCCGGTCGAGCAGCGACTCGGCGCCGAGGGCGAGGGCTGGCGGGTCAGTGCGGCGATCTCGGGCAGCGAACGCGGCCTGATGCTGCGCTCGCCTGCAAGGTTCCAGGAAACAGCAAGGGCGCTGATCAAGCTGTACCGCCAGCATCAGGACAGCGCCGATGCTGATCCAACGATTCGCGATGCAGTACTCGACTGCTGGATGAAAGCCCGCGCCTATGCGCTGTCGGCCTACCGTTCGGTCAGCCGCCTGCAACAGGGCATCGTGGTCAGCGCCGAGGCCAGCGCCAACAAGATCTTCTGGTCAGAACTCGACCTGAAGTTGCATGAAACCGCCATGCGCATCCTCGGCGAGCGGGCCGAGTTGCTGTCTGAAGCGGACAGTGGATCCTGGCTCGACGGTTTCATGTTCGCGCAGGCTGGCACGATCTATTCCGGCACCAATGAAATCCAGCGCAACATCATTGCCGAGCAGCTGCTCGGCATGCCGCGTTGAAACGCCAGGGCTGAGTCATGGACTTCACTTTTTCCGAAGCGCAACTGGAGCGGCGTCGCCATATCCGGCGCGTCTTGATGACCGAGGTTTCACCCGAGTTGCTGCGCGAGCAATGGCTCAGCGAGGAAGGACTGTCGGGCGAGGTTTGGCATTTGTTCGCCGATCTCGGACTGACCGCGATCTCGGTGCCTGAAGCCTTTGGCGGCGCCGGCGGCAATGATGTCGACTGGGTGCTGGCTGCCCAGGAAGCCGGCTATTACGCGCTACCCGGCGCGTTGCTCGACAGCTGCTGGGCAGGGGCCGGCCTGCTCGCGGCGCTACCCGACAGCGAACTGAGCCAGCATTGGCTGCCCAGGATCGCCAGCGGCGCGGCGCGCTTGGCAATCGGCTATCCCGGCCAGACCCTGGTCGCTGATGCCCAGGTCGCTGACCTGTTGCTGCTGCATCATCAAGGCGAGCTTCATGCGCTGCTGCCGGCCCAGGTGCATCTGACTCGCAAAGCCAGCCTCGACCCTTCACGCCGTTTGTTTGAAATCGAATGGCGGCCAGGGCCCCAGACTTGCCTTGCATCCGGGGCGCTGGCCGGGCGTTTATGGGAGCAGGCCTTTGATCGGGGCGCTCTTGCGGTGGCCGCACAGTACTCGGGCCTGGCCATGCGAATCCTCGATCTGGCCATTGACCACAGCACGCAGCGCAAGCAGTTCGGCAAAGCGATCGGTGCTTTCCAGGCCGTCAAGCATTACCTCGCTGACTTGTCGATGGCGATTGACTTTGCCAAACCGGTGATCTTTCAGGCCGCCCAGGCCGTCGCCACAGGGGACCGCAGGGCTTCGGCCTATGTCTCGCATGCCAGGCTGGCGATGGGCGATGCCGCTCGTCTGGCGGCAAGACATGGCATCCAGGTTCATGGGGCTTCGGGCTACACCTGGGACGGCGATCTGCAGATTTTTGCCAAACGAATCTGGGCCATCGATGGCAGTTGCGGTAGCAGCGCTTTCCACAAAGCCAGGCTGGCGCAACATCTTTTTGCCGACGAGGGGCTGATCGGCGCCCGTCAGACCTTTCCCGTCGCGGCCTGAGGCCTTGCCCTATTTCTGGAATTCGCAGTGACTCAATTGCTCAAAAGAAAACTACGCGTGGCCGTGCTCGGCGCCGGCATGTCAGGCATCCTGGCGGCGATCCGTTTGCAACAGGCCGGTGTCTATGAAGTTGTGGTGTTCGAAAAGGCCGAGCGTATCGGCGGCACCTGGCGCGACAACCACTATCCCGGCCTGACCTGCGATGTGCCGGCCCATGCTTACACCTTCTCGTTCGCGCCGCATGCCGAGTGGAGCAGCTTCCTGGCGCCCGGGCCCGAGATCCAGCAATACTTTGAAGGTCTGGTCCGGCAGTTCCAGATCGAATCGCTGATCCGCTTCAATCAGGAAGT
>CANFIC010000359.1 GCA_947446685.1 Burkholderiales bacterium | reverse complement strand
CGGCTTCGACGAACATCGTCGGCTCCAGCGTCATGATCAGCGCGCCCTCGCCGGTGGCGCTGTAATCGGGCGTGGCGTGAAAAAAAGTGATGCGGGCGTCGAGCCTCGACGCCAGTTCCACCGCGGTGATGATGTTGGCTGAAGACAGCGCGGAGTCATCGAGGGGAACAAGCAGATGTTTGTACATGGCGACGCCTGAAAAATTGGCTTCGCCATCTTGGGGCTTGAATCCAGGCCCGGTCTTGATCTGTGACAAGGAGATGCGGGCAACTGCCAACACTGTAAACTTGTACAGTCATGCAGACCCATCAAACCATTTTGCCTGGACGTAGCCAGTTGACCCGCTTGATGAAGATCTGGCGCTCGGGCGGCTGGCCGAGTCACGACGCGACCGACATCGACCTGCTGGCAGCGGGATGGGTGTCGCTGGTGGACCATGAAGCCGGTCAACAAACACTGCGCTTGACTGACTCAGGGGTCCAGTTGCTGGCTCAGGCACGCCATCGCAACCAGCGCGCCCTGAGTACCCATGATCGCCTGGGTGAGCGCATGGCCAAGGAACTTGTGGCCGGTGGACGGATTGTCTGGCGCGAACTGTCGCTGCGTGCCGCCTTGGCAGCAAGCGCCGAAGCGATCGCCCCGCCCTGCGCTGACCTTCTGTGCAGCGAGGCACCGCCGCCTGCGATCAAGGCAGGCTGGCGAATCGCCCGGCCCGATCTTTTTTCGGTGCGCAATACCTCGGTTGAGGCCTATTTACAGCCAGTCGTCCATGAGATCAAGGCGAGCCGGGCTGATCTGCTGTCCGACCTGCGCCATGCCGCCAAGCGCGAGTCCTACCAATGGCTTTGCTGCGAATGCTATTACGTCTTTCCGGCCGGCATCGCCGAGGTGCAGGAGATTCCCGATAGCTTCGGCGTCTGGGTCCTGCATGGCGAGATCGAGGACGGCCGGCTCGAGCTACTGCGGCCGGCGCGCCACCAATCCTGCACCCTGCCCTTTGCAGTCTGGCTGGCTTTGGCCAAGGCCGCGCCGCTGCGCTTTGAGCTGGACGATGTGCAGGCCCATTTGGGTGCGCCTTGAAGCCTTACCAGGTCGCCGTGCGTGCGCTGTGCGAGTTCACTGCCAAGCAAGGCGATCTCGACTTGCGCTTCACACCCGGCCCTAGCGCCCAGGAAGGCATTGCCGGCCATGCCATCGTTGCCGCGCGACGCGGCGCCGGTTACCAGAGCGAAGTCAGCCTCAGCGGCGGTTGCGGGCAATTGCTGGTGCGCGGACGCGCCGATGGCTACGACCCGTCTCTGAACCGACTCGAGGAAATCAAGACCCACCGGGGCCGGCTCGAGACCTTGCCCGCAAACCACCGGCATTTGCATTGGGCGCAGGTCAAGATCTATGGCGCCTTGCAATGCGCCACGCTGGGTCTGACCGAAATCGAGCTCGCGCTGGTCTACTTCGACATCGGCAGCCTGCAGGAAACCTTGCTGACCGAACGCCATAGCGCGGCCGACCTGCAGGTTTTTTTTGAAGCCCAATGCCTGCGCTTCACCCAATGGGCGGAACAGGAGTTGGCGCACCGGGCGGCGCGCGACTGCGGCCTGAGCGCGCTGACCTTTCCGCATTCCGAGTTTCGTACCGGCCAGCGTCCGCTGGCGACTGCGGTGTACCGGGCCGCTGTCGCTGGTCGCAGCTTGATGGCACAGGCGCCGACCGGCATCGGCAAGACCATCGGAACAATTTTTCCGCTGCTCAAGGCCTGCCCCGGCCAGGCTATCGACAAGGTTTTCTTTCTGTCGGCCAAGACTTCGGGCCGAGCGCTAGCACTCGATGCGGTCAAACTGATCAAGCAGCATGAACCCGGCTTGCCGCTGCGAACGCTCGAACTGGTAGCGCGTGACAAGGCATGCGAATACCCGGAGCTGGCTTGTCATGGCGATTCCTGCCCGCTGGCCAATGGTTTTTACGACCGCCTGCCGCAGGCCCGCAGCGCCGCAATCAGCCTTCATTCCGGCATGCTCGACCGCGCGGCCTTGCGCGAACTGGCGCTGGCGCATCAGGTATGCCCTTATTACCTGAGCCAGGAGATGAGCCGCTGGTGCGATCTGGTGGTCGGTGATTACAACTATTTCTTTGACCTCAACGCCATGCTGCATGGTCTGACCCAGTCCATGCAATGGCGCGTTGCCTTGCTCGTCGATGAGGCGCATAACCTGGTCGAGCGCGGCCGCAAGATGTATTCGGCCGAGCTGCAGCAAACCAGCTTGCGGGCCGTGAAGGCTGCCGCCCCGCCCGAATTGAAGCTGCCGCTGGCGCGCCTGCAGCGCAACTGGAATGCTTTGAACAAGGCACAGAGCTTGCCGTATCAGGTCTACAGCGCCCTGCCCGGCAAGCTGCTGACCGCTTTGCAACAAGCTTGCAGCGCCATCAGCCAGTACCTGGTCGACCACCCGACGCAGTTGCACCCGGCCATGCAGGCCTTCTTCTTCGAAGCGCTGCATTTCACCCGGCTGGCTGAGTTGTTTGACGAACACGCGCTGTACGATCTGAGCCTTGAGCCGGCAGGCCTCGGCCGAATGTCGTCGACTTTATGCATCCGCAACGTCATCCCCGCGCCGTTTCTGAAACCGCGCTTTGCCGCAGCCCATTCGGCTGTGCTGTTTTCGGCCACCTTGCAACCGGGCGATTTCTACCTGGACATGCTCGGGCTGCCGGAAGACTCGGTCAGGGTCGAAGTCGAATCGCCCTTTGAAGCCGCGCAGTTGCAGGTGCAGGTCGCAGCCCACATCTCAACCCGTTACGCGCACCGTCAGGCTTCGCTGCCGGCGATCAACAGCTTGATGGCGCAGCAATTCGAATCGCAACCGGGCAACTATCTGGCCTTTTTCAGCAGCCATGACTATCTGCAGCAGGCTGCTGAGCAGTTCGAGGCGAGCTATCCGCAGATCACCCTGTGGAAACAGACGCGCCGGATGAGCGAGGCCGAACAGCAGGAATTTCTGCAGCGCTTGACCCCGCAGAGTTGCGGCATCGCCTTCGTCGTGCTCGGTGGATCCTTTGCCGAGGGCATCGACCTGCCAGGCAAACGCCTGATCGGTGCCTTTATCGCCACGCTGGGCCTACCCCAGGTCAACAAGATCAACGAACAGCTCAAGCTGCGGATTGAAAAGTTGATGGGAAGTGGCTACGACTACACCTATCTTTTCCCGGGCCTGCAAAAAGTCGTGCAGGCCGCAGGCCGGATCATCCGAAGCTCAAGCGACGAGGGCAGCTTGCATTTGATGGACGACCGCTATCTGCGCGGCGAAGTGCGGCGCTTGTTGCCGAGCTGGTGGCAAGTCAAGCCTGCAGTTGCAGCGACAAATCATGCAGCACCTGATAGCAAGGCAGGACCTGAGCCACGCTTGAATTGGGCTCCCTGACTTCGCGAATCGCTGCGATGAATTCGCGGTCCTGCAATTCGATGCCGTTCATCGACACCGCCACCTGGCTGACATCGATCTTCTCTTCCTTGCCGGTGAACAAGTCGTCGTAGCGCGCCAGATAGGTCGCGCTGTCGCCGATATAGCGGAAATAGGTACCGAGCGGACCGTTGTTGTTGAAGGACAGGCTCAGCGTGCAGATGGCACCATTGGCTGCCTTCAGCTGGATGCTCATGTCCATCGCGATGCCCAGCACAGGGTGGATCGGACCTTGCAGCGCATTGGCCTTGACGATCGGTGATCGGCATTGGTAGGCGAACAGGTCGACCGTGTGCGCAGCATGGTGCCAAAGCAGGTGGTCGGTCCAACTGCGGGCTTCGCCCAAGGCGTTGATATTGCTGCGGCGGAAGAAATAGGTCTGCACATCGAGCTGCTGCAGATTGAACTGGCCGGCAACGATCTGCTGATGCACATATTGGTGGCTCGGATTGAAACGCCGCGTGTGACCGCACATCGCTACAAGACCGCTGCTGCGCGCCCACTCGACCACAGCCTGCGCACCGGCGAGTGAATCTGCCAGTGGAATTTCCACCTGCACATGTTTGCCGGCACGCAGGCAGGCGATCGACTGCTCGGCATGCATCTGGGTCGGCGTGCACAGAATCACGGCATCGACTTCGGGCAGCGCCAGGCTGTCGGCCAGATCAGCG
>CANFIC010000358.1 GCA_947446685.1 Burkholderiales bacterium | reverse complement strand
TTGATTGACAGCGGCGACGCGATCATTCTCGACCCGACCAAGACGATGACTGATGCGCTGACCGGCCAGTTGACCCGCCGTTTGAGCTTGCAGAACATCAAGTCCAACCGCACCATCTCGGTTAAGGCGATCAGCGGCACGGTGTCGCGAACGGTCACGGTTGACGTCATCGATCCGGCTGCCGGGACGGTGCTGACGGCCAGCGACCTGAGCCTCGCGCTGAGCAAGTCCAGCATTGGAAACTCGGGCAGCGAGACAGTCAGCGTGACGGCCAAAGCCGTTGATGCGAACCGCAATGTCGTCGCCGGTATCGATGTGTTGTTCAAGGTCAGCAACAATGCAATCCTGACGCCCATCAACACCAAGACCGACGCCAAAGGGGAAGCCAAGGCGACGGTCGAGATTGGGGCGGATCGGTCAAGCAGAATCGTCCAGGTGTCGGCCCAAAGCCAGGGTCTGCTGCGCGTGGCGCCGCTGGAGGTGACCGGTGCCAGATTGCAAGCCACGGTGACTCCTGCAAGTCGTTTGGCCGGTCAAGCAGGCCAGGTGGCCTATGCCCTGCTTGACATCAATGGCAGCTCGATGGCGGGTGCTGCGATCAGCGCAACCGGCCCGGGGAATGCTTCGGGCAGCGGCAGCACCGACTCGCAGGGCCGCTGGACCTATCAATATCTTGCCGAAGGGGCAGGATCGATGCCGATCAACGCTTCAGCTGGCGGGGTCTCGGTCAGGTCCTATGTCAACGTGGGTGCACAACCGGGGCCGTTGCCGGTCGGAACGGCGATCCTGTCGGCCACGATGACGCTGGACCCACTGGTCATCAAGGTCAATCAAGTCGGCAGCGATGCCAACCGCGCCGAGATTCGCTTGCTATTCCGTGGCTTGAAAAATGCACCGATCGAGAACCTTCGGGTGCGTGTCGGCCTCGCTTCGAATAGTTCGATCGATGGCAGGCTCAGCGTCAACGAGTCCGATCCGCCGCTGTTGTCCGACCAGAATGGCGTCGTTGCGCTGAGCTTTATCGCCGGCGAACGCGCCAGCCCGACCGGCGGTGTAAAGATCTCGGCCTGCTATGGACTTGCGGACAACCTTGGAACCAGCGCCGATGGATGCAGCAATGGGTTTTCAACCAACCAGGTCGCAGTGACGGTGGTCGAATCGCCGATTTCGATTTCGATCGGCAGCGACGATTCGATTGCCTTGGGGGACACCGGCCTGACTTATGTCAGCAAGTTCAGCTTGCTGGTGGTCGATGCGGCGGGTAATCCGAAGTCAGACGTGCAGGTCACGCCAATGATCGACTTGCTCGGCTATGCCAAGGGCCAATGGTTGTTCAGTTCGATCGACAAGAAATGGGTCATTCCACTTGACCTTGTTACCGGTCAGCCGATCTTTCTGAAATGTCCGAATGAGGATCGCCTTGACCCTGACGGCAGCCGCAACGGAGCGATTGAAGCCGGGGAAGACATCAACGGCAATCTGCAGCTTGACCCGCGCAAGTCGGATGTATCGATCAGCATGTCTGGCAGCACCAGGACCGACAGCAACGGCCTGGCGATATTGCGGATTGAATATCCGAAGAGCGTAGCCACCTGGGTGCGCTACTCGATTCATGTCAGCGCTCCCGGAGTGATCAGCCCCCCGGCCTGGTATGGCCGTTATGAGGAGCGCTGGCTGTCCGCACCGGTTTCGGTCTTCAAGTCCGAGGGCGAACCGGCATTTCGTGTCAGCCCATATGGCTTGGACTCGACTGGAACCCCGGGTTCAACCGATACTGCGGCTCTCGGCTCAGGCTGCTACAGCAAGAATTGATCTTGGTGCCCAATCGATTGAATATCGCCCTCGTCGGCATGCCGGGAGGCGGGAAGTCCACTGTCGGCCGGCAACTGGCTCGCCAACTTGGCGTCAGCTTCATCGATTCGGATGCGGTGATCGAGTTGCGCCTTGGCGAGCCGATCCGCGCTTTTTTCGACCGCGCCGGTGAGGCCGCCTTCCGCGATGTCGAGGGCGAAGTGCTGGCAGAAATCCTGGCGCGCGACGGCGATTTCGTTTTGGCGACCGGTGGTGGTGTGGTGCTCCGGGAAAGCAACCGGGATCTGCTGAAAACCAGCACCACGGTGCTCTATCTGCGCAGTTCGCCGGAGGAGTTGTTCCGTCGTTTGCGCCACGATACTCAACGTCCGCTGCTGCAGGTGCGCGACCCGCTGCAGACCTTGCGCGAGCTGTTTGCCAAGCGCGACCCGCTGTATCGGCAATGTGCGCATTACACGCTCGATACCGGCCGCCCTTCGGTTCACGGCTTGGTCAATATGGCCTTGATGCAACTCGAACTCGCCGGCGTGATCGATCCGTCGCGAGTGGCGGCAAAAGTCGGCGCCGAGCCGCAATGAGCATCGGCAGCGTCCCGCTCGCCGCCCGTACACTTCGCCCATGAATGCTGAATCCGCTCCGCCGACCGATCGTCCCGCGACCCAGACCGTTGCCATTGAGCTCGACTTGCGTGGCTACGACATCCTGATTGGCTCCGGTCTGCTTGATGCTGAAGCCAGTTGGCAAGGCCTGCCGCGCGCTGCGGCCGCCCTGATCGTCAGCAATGAAACAGTCGCGCCGCTGTATCTGGAGCGACTGCGTGCCAGTCTGCTGAAGGTCTATCCGCGCGTCGAAGCGGTGCTGCTGGCTGATGGCGAGGAATTCAAGGATTGGGATTCGCTGAACCGTATCTTCGACCATTTGCTGGGCGGCGCGATGGATCGCAAGACCGTGCTGTTCGCGCTTGGCGGCGGTGTCGTCGGCGACATCACAGGATTTGCCGCTGCGGTCTATATGCGCGGCGTGCCCTTTGTACAGGTCGCCACGACCTTGTTGGCGCAGGTCGATTCATCGGTCGGCGGCAAGACCGCCATCAACCATCCGCTTGGCAAGAACATGATCGGGGCTTTTTATCAGCCGGCGCGGGTCATCGCCGACCTCGATACGCTCGATACCTTGCCGGCCCGCGAGTTGTCAGCCGGCCTGGCCGAAATCATCAAATACGGCCCGATCGCCGATGCTGTGTTTCTCGACTGGATCGAGGTCAACCTTGAGGCGCTGCTGGCGCGCGACAAGACGGCGCTGGCCTATGCGGTCAAGCGCTGCTGCGAGATCAAGGCCTGGGTCGTCGGTCAGGACGAACGCGAACAGGGTTTGCGTGCGATCCTCAATTTCGGCCATACCTTTGGCCATGCGATCGAAACCGGCCTCGGCTATGGGGAATGGCTGCATGGCGAGGCAGTTGGATGCGGCATGGTGATGGCCAGTGATCTGTCGGTCAGGATGGGACTGATGCCGGCTGAATTTCTGCCGCGCATGCAACGCTTGATCAGCCGTGCCGGCTTGCCGGTGCGCGGCCCAAAGCTCGGGCTGCAGCGCTATCTGGAATTGATGTGCGTCGATAAGAAGGCCGAGGGCGGGCAGATCCGCTTCGTGCTGGTCGAGGGCCTGGGTCGCGCCGGCATGCATGCCGCGCCCGACGCCTTGGTCGGCGAAGTGCTGGCCAGCCATTGCGATCAGTGATGCGGCTTGCAGCCTATGCCTGCGACCCCGGCAAAAGTCGTGGCCGCCGGCGCTTTGAAGCGCCAGCGCCGACGCGCAGCGAATTCCAGCGCGACCGTGACCGCATCATTCACAGCACGGCGTTTCGCCGTCTGGTCTACAAGACTCAGGTGTTCCTGAACCATGAAGGCGACCTGTTCCGCACCCGACTGACCCATTCGCTTGAAGTGGCGCAACTGGGCCGATCGATCGGGCGCAGCCTGCAACTCGATGAGGATCTGATCGAGGCGATCGCCCTGGCGCATGACCTCGGGCATACGCCTTTTGGTCATGCGGGCCAGGATGTACTCGACCGTTGCATGCAAGGCCATGGTGGCTTTGAGCATAATTTGCAGTCGCTGCGCGTGGTCGATCTGCTCGAACAGCGTTACCCCGAATTCGATGGTTTGAATCTGACCTTCGAGACCCGCGAAGGTATTCTCAAACATTGCGCCAGACGCAATGCCTTGATCCTCGAGGCCGCAGAGCCTGGCGGCGTGGCGGCGCGCTTTCTCAACGGTCAGCAGCCCGGCCTGGAGGCGCAGCTTTGCAATCTGG
>CANFIC010000357.1 GCA_947446685.1 Burkholderiales bacterium | reverse complement strand
CTGAAGGGTATCTACCAGATGCCTGACAACAGCTTCTTCTTCGAGAACGTCGAGTTCACCAAATAGGCGGCGGACGAGAACGATGTTTCAGTACCTCATCCGGCGTCTGCTGGGCCTGCTGCCGACCTTGTTGATCGTCGCGGTGCTGGTGTTCTTTTTCGTCCATTTGCTGCCGGGCGACCCGGCGCGGCTGGCCGCTGGCGCTGAAGCCGATCTGCAGACGATCGAGCTGGTGCGCCGCGATCTGGGCCTGGACCGGCCGCTGCCCGAACAGTTCCTGCGCTTTGTTTCCGGCGCTGTGCAGGGTGATTTCGGCCGCTCGATGCGCACCAAGCGGCCGGTGATGGATGAGATCGCCGAGCGCTTTCCCTATACGCTGAAGCTGACTGTGGCGGCGATGGGCTGGTCGGTGCTGACCGGGTTGGCGATCGGCGTCTACGCTGCCGTCAAGCGCAACCGCTGGCAGGACCGGTTGGGCATGACGCTGGCGGTCTCGGGGATTTCATTTCCCTCGTTCGCGCTGGGCCTGCTGCTGATGATGGTGTTCGCGGTCGAACTCGGCTGGCTGCCCACCGTTGGCGCCGACAGCTGGCGCCATTACATCCTGCCTTCGCTGACCCTGGGCGCGGGCGTGGCTGCGGTGATGGCGCGCTTTACCCGCTCGGCCTTTGTCGATGTGCTGCATGAGGATTACATCCGCACCGCGAGGGCCAAAGGCGTGTCAGAAGTCGGCGTCGTGCTCAAGCATGGCTTGCGCAATGCGCTGATTCCGGTGGTCACCATGATGGGCTTGCAGTTCGGTTTTTTGCTCGGCGGCTCGATCGTGGTCGAGAAGGTGTTCAACTGGCCGGGCATGGGCCGCTTGCTGGTCGACGCGGTTGAAATGCGTGACTATCCGGTCATTCAGGCCGAGGTGCTGCTGTTCTCGCTCCAGTTCATTCTGATCAATCTGATTGTCGACATGCTTTATGGCGTGATCAACCCGACCATCCGCTACAAGTGACATGAGCAGCACCATTTCAACAACCACTGCGGCGGCCAAAGTCCGCACACCGCTGGCCGAATTCTGGCGCAAGTTCAAGCGCCAGAAGGTGGCGGTCGGCGCACTTGGCTTCGTCCTGCTGCTGGTGCTGGCGGCTATCGCCGCACCCTGGATCGTGCCCTTCAATGCCGAGGATTATTTCGATTACGACAGCCTCAATGCGTTGCCATCGACCGTGCATTGGTTTGGTGTCGACGCGCTGGGGCGCGACATCTTCAGCCGCATCATGATGGGTGCCCGGGTCTCGCTGACTGCCGGGCTGGTGTCGGTCGCGGTGGGCTCGCTGGTCGGCACGACGTTGGGCCTCCTGGCCGGTTATTACGAAGGCTGGTGGGAACGCATCGTGATGCGCATGTGTGATGTGCTGTTCGCCTTTCCCGGCATCCTGCTGGCGATCGGCATCGTGGCGATCCTGGGCGGCGGCATGTTCAATGTCATCGTCGCGGTGGCGGTGTTCTCGATCCCGACTTTTGCCCGGCTGGTGCGCGCCAACACGCTGGCGCTGAAGCATCTGACCTATGTCGAAGCGGCGCGCTCGATAGGCGCCTCTGACTGGACCATCATTGCCCGCCATATCCTGCCCGGCACGGTGTCGACGGTGGTGGTGTTCTTCACCATGCGCATCGGCACATCGATCATCACCGCGGCCAGCCTGTCCTTTCTCGGTCTGGGCGCGCAGCCGCCGATGCCTGAATGGGGCGCGATGCTCAACGAGGCGCGCACCGACATGGTCAACGCACCGCATATCGCGCTGTTTCCGAGCATCGCGATCTTCTTGACCGTGCTGGCTTTCAATCTGCTGGGTGACGGCTTGCGCGATGCGCTCGACCCGAAGCTGGAGACGCTGCGATGATGCCGGCCTTTCCCCGTATCGGTTGCCTTGCCAGCGGCCCGCTCGACAACCTCGCCGATGTGGCCGGCGTGACGGTCGGCCATTGCACGCTGGATCAAGGCGCAGTGCAGACCGGCGTGACGGTGATCCGCCCCCATGGCGGCGACCCCTTTTTGAGCAAGGTCCCGGCCGGGTCGGCAGTCTTCAATGGTTTCGGCAAAAGCATGGGCCTGCTGCAATTACAGGAACTCGGCGTGCTCGAAACCGAGATCGTGCTGGGCAGCACTTTTGCCGTTGGCAATCTCGCCAACGGGTTGATCCGCAGCGCCATCACCAGGCATCCAGAAATCGGCCGCGGATGGCCGACGCTCAATCCGCTGGTGTTCGAATGCAATGACGGCTACCTCAATGATGCGCAGGCCTTCGCGGTGCAGGAGCAGCATCTGGCGCAGGCCTTGCAGGACGCGCGCGCCGACTTCGCCCAGGGTAGCGTCGGTGCCGGTCGCGGCATGTCGGCCTTTGGACTGAAGGGCGGTATCGGATCGGCCTCACGGCGGACCCGCGGCGCTGATTTTTTGGTGGCGGCGCTGGTGCTGGCCAATTTCGGCCGGGCTGAGGCGCTGACCTTGGGCGGGCACAAGCTCGGGCCGCTGCTGCAGCAGCGCTTGCAGGCGTCGGCTGCCGAGCCTGAAAAAGGCTCGATCATTCTGGTGATCGCCACCGATGCTCCGCTCGATTCGCGCCAGCTGACCCGGTTGGCGCGCCGCGCTGGCGCCGGGCTGGCCCGCACCGGATCCGACTATGGCCATGGCAGCGGCGACATCGCGCTGGCGTTTTCCAGCGCCTATGGCCTGCCGCATGACCGGTTTGCGCCGATGCCAGCTCTGGCCATGCTGCATGAAGGGTGGCTCGATCCGCTGTTTCAGGCCGCTGCCGAAGCCTGCGAGCAAGCGATCGTGAAAGCCTTGTTTGCTGCGCAGAGCGTCGTCGGCCGCGACGGTCACCGCCGCATCGGTTTGCTCGAACTTGCGCCCGATTGGCGCGAATTGATGGGAGAGTGATAAATGAAAAAATTGCTGATCGCGGTCGACATCGAAGGCGTGGCGGGCGTCTGGCGTCCCGAGCAAACCCGCGCTGGCAACCCCGAGTATGAGCGCGCCCGCAGTTGGATGACCGCCGAGGCCAGCGCGGCCGTGCGCGGCGCTTTTGCCGCTGGCGTCGACGAGGTGCTGGTGAACGATTCACATGGCAGTTTCTGCAATCTGCTGGCCGATCAGCTCGACCCGCGGGCCATGCTGATCCAGGGCAAGCCGCGCATGCTGGGGATGATGGCCGGCGTCGACCAGGGCGTCGACGCAGTCTGCCTGATCGGCTGGCATTGCCGCTCCAAGGCTTTCGGCACGCTTGCGCATACCGGCAACAGTTTTGCTTTTTCGCGCGTCTGGCTGAACCAGATCGAGGTCGGCGAGCTCGGGCTTTATGCGCGGCTGGCCGGGCATTTCGGCGTGCCGGTGCTGGCTGCCAGCGGCGATGCACAGCTGGCTGAAGAGTTGGCCATGGTCTTGCCGGATGCGGCGGCGATCGTCGTCAAATGGGCCGAATCGGCGCACAGCGGCCGCTCGATGTCGCCGCAGCACAGCCAGGCCTTGATCGAAGAGGGCGTGACCAAGGCCTTGCTTGAGAGGCGTCAGGCGCCGCTGCTGATGCCCGGGCCGTTGACGGTCCGACTGCAATGCCAGACGCCGGCCCAGGCCGACTGGTTTGCCTTGCTGCCGGGGACGCAGCGGCTCGCTGCCGATGAACTCAGCTTCGAGGCCGCCGGCATTGCCGAGGTGGTGCGCACGCTGAATTGTTTTTCAGCGATGTCGTCGGTCTTGCGCTGACCGGGCCAGGGATGCAGAGCATCCCTATCGCTCAGGCGAAGACGCCAGCGGTCTCCTGCATGCGGCTGCTGACTTCGCCGAGCTGGTGCATGCTGTCGCCGAACTGGATTTCCATCACGGTCAGGCGCTTGAAGTAATGGCTGCTGATGTATTCGTCGGTGACGCCGATGCCGCCATGCAGTTGCGTGCATTGCTGGCCGACGAAGCGCATCGAGTTGCCCAGTTGCAGCTTGGCCTGGGCCAGCGCCAGACGCCTGGCGGCCGGCGCAGCGCCGAGCTTGAGGCTGGCGAAATAGCTCATCGAACGTGCCAGCTCCAGCTGCATCTTCACATCGGCGATGCGGTGGCGCAGCGCCTGGAAGCTGCTGATCG
>CANFIC010000356.1 GCA_947446685.1 Burkholderiales bacterium | reverse complement strand
CTGCCCCAGTATTTGCAGCATGTTCCTGCATGATTTCCAGAAACACATCCTCCAGGTCGGCGCGGCCGATCTCCAGATCTTCAACCGGACATTGCGCCAGCCGCAAGGCAGCCAGAATCTCCTCGACTTCGGCGGCATCGCGCGACTTGATCTGCACACTGCGACCTGTGATCCGCGCCTGAGCGCGTAAACCTTCAGGCAAAACCCCATCAGTCTTGAAGCGCAACATCGTCGAAGCACGGCCTCGCAGCAACTCGGAGGTACTGTTCAGCGCCACCACGCGCCCCGACTTCAACATCGCGATGCGCTGGCACAGGGCTTCGGCTTCCTCCAGGTAATGCGTGGTCAGCAAAACCGTACTGCCCTCACGATTCAGCCGGGCGATGAATTGCCACAGCGTCTGGCGCAACTCGACATCGACACCCGCGGTCGGCTCGTCCAGCACGATCACCTGCGGGCGATGCACCAGCGCCTGCGCCACCAGCACGCGACGCTTCATGCCACCCGAGAGCTGGCGCATATTGACATCGGCCTTGTCGGTCAGACCGAGGTTTTCCAGCAACTCGTCGATCCAGTCATCATTGTGATGAACACCGAAATAGCCACTCTGGATCCGCAGCAATTCGCGCACATTGAAGAATGGATCGAAGACCAGTTCCTGGGGCACGATGCCCAGGGCGCGGCGGGTTTTGGCATAGTCACGCACGACATCATGGCCCAGCACCGTCACCTGCCCACCGCTGGCCTGAGCCAGACCGGCGAGGATGCTGATCAAGCTGGTCTTGCCGGCACCATTGGGGCCCAGCAGACCGAAAAATTCGCCTTGGGCAATGTCGAAACTGACGCCATCGAGGGCCCGAACCTGGCCTGAGCGGTAGCTTTTGCTGACGTTTTTGAATGAGATGGCGGCTTGCATAGCTGCACATTGTAAGAAAGGACAAGAAATGCACCGAACAGGGGGCTTGCCAAGGCCTTCATGGTGCCAGAATCAAGGCAGACCAAGCCTTGGACAAACATCGCCTTGATGCGCGTTCAGCTGACATTCAAAGGAGACTGCAATGGCTGCATGGACCGCCTTCCCCTACGACAACAAGGCCTTTCAATACAGCGCCGCAGCGCTGAAGAAGCAATGGCCCCGCCTGCATGCCGGCGATGCCGAGCCCTGGCCCGAGGACGTCGCGGTCATCAAGGCCTGGACTCTTTTTCATGCCGGGAAGTTCGAACAGGCCTGTGCCGCCGGGCTGGCTGCGGGTGGCGACGGCATCACCGTGGCCAACAAAGCGCAGGCGATTTATGCCCAATACCTGGAGAAAAAGGAAAAGGCCAAGCTCGAGATGTTTCTTGAGGTGGCCGAGCGCGCTCATCAACAGCAGGCCGATGCGCCGGCGAACCCGAACGCCTGGTATTGGCAGGCTTATGCGATCGGCCGCTACAGCCAAGGCATCAGCGTCGCCAAGGCTTTGACCCTGGGCCTCGGCAGCAAAGTCAAGCAGGCCTTGGAAAAAACCATCGACTTGCAGCCCAGGCATGCCGATGCGCATATCGCTCTGGGCACCTTTCATGCCGAGGTGATCGACAAGGTCGGACGTCTGCTGGGGCGCACCCAGGGCGCTGATGCAGCGACCGGCTTGAAGCTATTCGAGAAGGCCTTGAAGCTGAACCCGGGCAGCGCGATCGCGATGATCGAGCGCGCCAACGGCCTGGTCATGCTCGAAGGCGACAAACGTCTGCAGCAAGCCGAAGCGCTCTACGCCCAAGCTGCACAAAGCCAGCCACTCGACGCGATGGAATGCCTCGACGTCGAGATGGCCAAAGCCGAGATGGCTGACTGAACCTGTCAGCCGCTGAGCAATTCGAGGTCCAGCCCTTGCACCACGAAGTTCCTGAAATCGCGGTCCAGCGTGACCAGCCGCAGCCGGCCGGTGATCGCGAAGGCTGCCAGATACGCATCCATCCAGACTTTTGGCGAGGCACTATCCAGCGCCGCCGACTGACGCCAGATGGCGTATAAACCGTTCGACTCGTCCCGAAATCCGACCTGAGGCAAGGCTTGCAATGCCTCCAGCGCCACCCAGGCATCGCGGTTACTTAAACCATCGGCACCATAGAATTTTGAAATTGCCGGTGTAGACAGCAGCCTTAGAAAGCTTTGCTGGGTTGCACGACACCATATTGCGGGCTGATCGGGCTTGGCCTGTTGCAGCGCTTGTTGCGCCACGGTATGAAAAGGATGGCTGGTGAAGACTACCGCCAACCATAAATTGGTGTCAAACAGGTAGGCCGGCACTCTCACTGTCCTCGTTGAATTGCGCTTCTTGCTCAACAGCAAGCAGTTCTTCTACGCTCACCCGGCTAGACCTTGCATCGCTGCGGCAAAGGATGAAAGGCAAGCCGCCTGGCCCGATCTGGACCATCGAGCCATGCGGTGCTGCTTGTCGCGGCCGCGGCGCTGCCATTCCCAACCCAGTCCGGATGAACTCAGCAGCCAGATCGCGCAACGTGCGGCCCTGCATGACAGCCCGCAACTTCATTTCGCGAATCAGCTCTTCTGGTAAATCGAATGTCGCTTTCATATGAGCCAGCTTACCAGCTAGCCAGCTTGCTGGCAATTTACTACTACTTTAGCCTTTCCACGGCGCCGGCGCAGCCGCGAACGCCTGCAGCATCGGCAAGGCCTGTTCTTTGAGCAGATCGCGCCTCGCGCTGAACCAGGCCAGCGCGAACCAGGCTTGTGGCCCTTGCGTCAGTTGCGCTTGGCAGGCTTGCAGGGCCAGCGTCAGGTCATTGAGCTCGCCCAGCAATTGCTGAGCTTGTTTCAATGGCTTGAGGCCCTGGCGCAGCCGCTCCGCATCGAACAAACCGGCAGAAAATTCGATGCCGTAGCGCAACCGTTTCAGGCGCTTGCGCAAGCGGTGCCGGCCTTCATCGTCGAGTTCGGCAAAGCCGACAGCATCGACGCAGGCCCGTGCATGCCAGCGCCTCAGACGCCGACGTAACAAGCGACCTAACGGCGCTGGTTCGGCGCCGGGATCAGCAAGCTCGTTGAGCGCCTCGATCATGCCCAGCAGGTCCAACAGGAAATTCTGCGCAGGCGATTCGCGCACCAACAATGCTGGCGGCACCGCTTCAGAAATCGGGCTGACAAAGGCGAAAGCTGGCTCGCCCGCGCTGACCCCAGCCGATGCAAAAGCAGCCTCCAGCAAGGGCGCCCAATCGGCAGCCAGCATGTCGCTGTCACGCGCGGCACCCAATTGCCGGAACAGGTTTGCCGCCCCTTCAGCCAAGGCTTGCGCGCGGACCGCATGCGCACCCAGCTCGGGCCGGTCGAACAAGCGCAGGCCGCTGCGCAAGCGACGCAGTCCAACGCGCAGTTGGTGCACATGCTCGGCCACATGGTTGCCGCTGGCGATCTGGCTGGCATTGGCCAGAATCTGTTCCTGGCAAGAGCACAGCACCTGCTGCAAGGCCTGCTGAACGCTCATCGCGGCATGGATGGCAGTCGCCTGGGCCATCCGCGCCGGCGCCATGGTCAATCCGCGCGCCAGCAGATCACCGAGCTGATTCTTCTTGCGTCCGTCGAGCCAGAGCCCGAGGCGCAAGGCATGCTGGCGCGCCACTTCGAGCACTGCTTGCGGCTGGCCGCTCAGAAGTTCGATCTCGAGCTCGCAGACTGCCGCCCGTTGCGGCTGCTCGGTTGAACCTGCCAGCAGCTCGCCTTCGTCAAATACCAGCTCGACGCTGCCGCAACTGACCTGCAAGTGGCGGCGACATCGCTGGATGTCGGTGCGGAATATGCATTGCAGCGCATCGCTTGGCTGTGTCGCCAGCAGCGCGATCAAACTTGCGCCGATTTGCTCCTGCCTATGCCGACAGGGGTCGAGCGCCGGGAATTCTTCACCTTCGGCCTGACCAGCCTCGAGCCGGACTTGATGCTCATGGCGGGTCAAACCGTCGCTGCCGCCGCCCTTCAAAGTCTGGAACCATGCGCCGTCTTCACGCCGCAGCCGCAAGGCCAGTCCGGCCGCAGCCAAGTTACGCCCGGCTGTATCGAAATAAAAGGCTTGCAAGTGCTGCGGCTTCGCCGGTTTATCTCCGGTCACCCAATGCCGCGCTGCACCGCGCCGCTCTGCTGGCACCTGGAATT
>CANFIC010000355.1 GCA_947446685.1 Burkholderiales bacterium | reverse complement strand
TGCATCCGGGCGGCGAGGAGATCCTGGTGCTGGAAGGCGTCTTCAGCGACGAAGGAGGCAGCTACCCCGCAGGCAGCTGGCTGCGCAGTCCGCGCTGGAGCCGTCACACCCCGTTCACCGGGCCCGAGGGCGCGCTCATCTACGTCAAGGTCGGTCAACTCGGCGCCGAGCTGATGGCGCTTTGAATTGCTTTGCAGGAAGGTGAAACTCAGTCGACGCTGGCGCCTGATTCGCGCACGACCTTGCCCCATTTGAGGGTTTCGGCCTGGATGAAGGCGGCGAACTGTTCGGGCGTTTCGCTGACGACTTCGCCGCCCTGTTCGCTGATTCTTTTCTTCACATCGGCCTGACCCAGCACCTTGATGATCGCCAGGCTCAGTTTGCTGATGACCGCCGGCGGCGTGCCGGCAGGTGCCAGCAGGCCGAACCAGGACGTGGCCTCGAAGCCAGGCAGGCCGCTTTCGGCAATCGTCGGAAGATTTGGCAGCTCGGGCGAGCGGTGTGCCGTGGTCACGGCGACGGCGCGCAACTTGCCGGAACGCACATGCTGGATCGACGAAGGCATGTTGTCGAACATGACGTTGGTCTGCCCGCCGATCAGATCGGTCAGCGCCTGCGCGCTGCCCTTGTAGGGCACATGCTGCATCTCGACCTTGGCCATTGAATTGAACAGTTCGCCCGACAGATGGATCGAGGTGCCGTTGCCCGACGAAGCGTAAGTAACCTTGCCAGGATTGGCCTTGGCATAGGCGATCAACTCGGCCACGGTCTTGTACGGCTGCGTCGGGTTGACGACCAGCATATTGGGCACATTGGCCACGCGCGACAGCGGCGCGAAATCCTTGATCGCGTCAAAGGGCATTTTCTTGTAGAGGCTGCTGTTGATCGCATGGGTGCCGACGGTACCCATCAGCAGCGTGTAGCCATCGGGCGCCGCCTTGGCGACCAGCTGACCGCCGATATTGCCGCCGGCGCCGCCCTTGTTCTCGATCACCACGGTCTGCCCCAACTCGACCGACAGCGCCTGCCCCACGATGCGCGCCAGCAGGTCGGTCGTGCCGGCCGGCGGAAACGGCACGACGATGGTGATGTTCTTCGACGGGTAAGCCGATTGCGCTGCTGCCGGCAGGCTGGACGCCAACCCGGCACCGAGGCAGGCTGTTGCAGCCAGCAAGCCAAAAGTCCGGCGATTCCGGTCGAGCGTGAGCAATTTTCTGAACATGGCGACTTCCTTCCGTGTGAGGCGATCAATGCTTGGCTGCCAGCGGGCCGGTGGTTTGACAAGCGCATCGCCGGCAGGCTGCACAGAAGCGCAGTCTGGCATGGAATGAAGGTGCGGCTTATGCTGGGCTTCCCTAGGTTTGAAGGTACAAGACCCGGTTCCGCCACGCCTGGATTGCTGCACACGGCGTGACCAAGACCTGCAATTTGAAGAAATTTTCTTCAAATTGCAGGTTTTTTGCTACCATCGATGCATGATTGAACGAGACATTGAGCCGCTGCTGCGGCGGCTGGCCAGCCAATATCCGGTGCTTACCCTCACCGGGCCACGACAGAGCGGCAAGACCACTTTGGCCAAAGCGATATTTTTTGACAAGCCTTACCTGACGCTGGAAGACCCTGACACGCGCCGCTTTGCAAGCGACGATCCACGCGGATTTTTGACCCAATATGCCCAAGGCGCCATCCTTGACGAGATCCAGCGCGTACCAGAGCTGGCCTCCTATTTACAGGGCATGGTTGATGCCGACCCACGGCCAGGCCGCTTCATCCTGACCGGCAGCCACCAGTTTGAACTGATGACCCAGGTGTCGCAGTCATTGGCGGGGCGGACCGCCGTGCTGCGCTTGTTGCCGTTTACGCTTGGCGAAGTGCAACGCCTCGCCGGGCCGGGCGCAAGCAGCGAACTCGGGCAATGCCTGTTGACAGGCTTTTATCCACGCATCCATGACCAAGGCCTCAACCCATCGCAAGCGCTGGGTGATTACTTTGCGACTTATGTGCAGCGCGATTTGCGTCAACTCGCGGCAGTGCACGACCTGCAGCGCTTTGAGCGCTTTGTGCGCCTGTGCGCCGGGCGCACCGGACAGTTGCTCAACCTGAGCAGTCTGGGCAACGACGCCGGGGTTTCGCATGCCACGGCCCGCGCCTGGATTGATTTGCTGCAGACCAGCTACATCCTGCATTTGCTCCCACCCTGGTTCAGCAACTCCGGCAAACGTCTGGTGAAGGCGCCCAAACTCTATTTTTACGATGTCGGCCTGGCCTGCTGGCTATTGGGTCTGCGCAGTGCACAGCAGGTCACGCGCGACCCGCTGTGGGGCAGCCTGTTTGAAAACTTCGTCATCATGGAGGCCATGAAAGATCGACTCAATGCCGGTGAAACGGCGGAGATGTACTTCTATCGCGACTCTGAAGGCAACGAGGTCGACTTGTTGCTGCCCACCGGCGGCAAGATGCATGCGATCGAAATCAAGGCCGGCGCGACCGTCAACCCGGACTATTTCAAGGGCTTGAAGACCTTCGCTGCGCATCAGCCTGCGGCCTTTGCAAGTGGTTGCGTGGTGTTTGGTGGAACTCAAGGCCAGGCTCGCAGTGATTGGCCGGTTCATTCCTGGCTGCAATTGCAGGCCAAACCCGCGGCTTGAAATAGGCACCGGGCCAAGCAAGCCTGCCCGGCTAAAATCACTAGTCAGCCTCCATCGCCGCAACGCCACCCCGCCATGAATCTTTCCGCCTTGTCCGCCATTTCGCCGCTGGACGGCCGCTACGCTTCGCGTGTGGCGCCGCTTCGGCCCTTGTTGTCGGAGTTCGGATTGATGCACCGGCGGGTGCAGGTCGAAGTCGAATGGTTCATCGCCTTGTCGGATGCGGGCTTTGCCGAGTTCGCGCCGCTGTCGGCGAGTGCGCGCAGCCTGTTGCGCGACCTGGTGCAACAGTTTTCGGAGGCCGACGCGCAAGCGATCAAGGACATCGAAAAGACCACTAATCACGATGTCAAGGCGGTCGAATATTGGTTGAAGTCGCGCTTCGGGGCCAGCCCCGAATTGCGCGCTGCCGAAGAGTTCGTCCATTTCGCCTGCACCAGCGAGGACATCAACAATTGCAGCCATGCGCTGATGCTGAAAAGCGCGCGCGCCGAAGTGATCTTGCCGGCGCTCGACCGCATCACGGCCAAGCTGACCGAGATGGCGCATGCCTTGGCCGCTACGCCGATGCTGGCGCGCACCCATGGCCAGACGGCCAGCCCGACAACGGTTGGCAAAGAAATCGCCAATGTGGTTGCCAGGCTGCGCGCTGCGCGCGAGCGCATCGCCGCTGTCAAGCTGCTGGCCAAGATGAATGGCGCGGTGGGCAATTACAACGCCCATCTGTCGGCCTGGCCCGAGTTCGATTGGGAAACTTTTTCGCAGCGCGTGATCGAGCAGCAACTCGGTCTGAGCTTCAACCCCTACACGATCCAGATCGAGCCGCATGACTATATGGCCGAGCTGTTCGACGCGGTCACGCGCATCAACACCATCCTGATCGACTGGTCGCGCGATGTCTGGGGCTATGTCTCGCTGGGCTATTTCAAGCAGCGTCTGAAGGCCGGCGAGATCGGCAGCTCGACCATGCCGCACAAGGTCAACCCGATCGATTTCGAGAACGCCGAAGGCAATTTCGGCTTGGCCAATGCGCTGCTCACGCATATGAGCCAGAAGCTGCCGATCAGTCGCTGGCAGCGTGACCTGACCGATTCGACCGTGCTGCGCAATATGGGCGTGGCGCTGGGCTATGCGCTGCTCGGCTACGACTCGCTGGCCAAGGGCATGGACAAGCTCGAGCTGAACGAGGCGATGCTGGCTGACGACCTCGACGGCGCCTGGGAAGTGCTGGCCGAACCGATCCAGACGGTGATGCGCCGCTATGTCTTGCCCAACCCTTATGAGCGCTTGAAGGAACTGACGCGCGGCAAGGCGATCACGCGCGAATCGATCCATCAGTTCATCACGGGTCTCGAGTTGCCCGAGGCCGAAAAGCAGCGCCTGCTGTTGCTGACACCCGGCAGCTATACCGGCAAGGCGGCCGCCTTGGCGCGCCGGATTTAGGCGCGCTGCGCCTCAGAAGCAAACACCCGCGTCAGCCGCGTTTCGCCCTCCAGCGTCTGCAGCCC
>CANFIC010000354.1 GCA_947446685.1 Burkholderiales bacterium | reverse complement strand
ATTCACGCGCCGTGCAAAGCATCGCCAAATTCGCCGCGACGATGGGGCCGATCGACCTGCCCGGCCCGGGTTCGGCCGAAATCCTGATTTCGCGCCGCCGCAGCACGCCGCTGTTCGCCGCCATGGTCAATGCCGCCGCTTCCCATGTGGCCGAGCAGGATGATGTGCACAACGGCTCGGTGTTCCACCCGGCCGCGGTGGTTTTTCCGCCGGCCTTGGCGGTGGCGCAGGCGATCGGCGCTTCGGGCCAGGAATTGCTGACCGCCGCTGTGGCCGGCTATGAGGTCGGCATCCGCATCGGCGAATTCCTCGGCCGTTCGCATTACCGCGTCTTCCACACCACCGGCACGGCCGGCACGGTCGCGGCCGCTGCAGCGGTCGGTCATCTGCTCAAGCTCGATGCCCAAACCATGCTGCATGCCTTCGGCTCGGCCGGCACCCAGGCCGCAGGTCTGTGGGAATTCCTGCGCGACGCGGCCGACAGCAAACAGCTGCACACGGCCAATGCAGCAGCCAATGGCCTGACCGCGGCCTACCTGGCCGCTGACGGATTCACCGGCGCAAAGCGCATCCTCGAAGGCCCGCAAGGCATGGCCGCGGGCATGTCGAGCGATGCCGACCCGAGCCGGCTGACCGACCGGCTGGGGCAGCGCTGGGCGCTGGCCGAAACCTCGTTCAAGTTCCACGCCTCATGCCGCCACACCCACCCGGCGGCCGACGCGCTGCAGCAGGTCATGAGCGAGCATCAACTCAAAGCCGAAGACCTGGCCGAAGTCACCGCCCATGTGCATCAGGCCGCGATCGACGTGCTGGGGCCGGTGACCGACCCGCGCACGGTGCACCAGAGCAAGTTCTCGATGGGTTCGGTGCTGGGGCTGATCGCCTTGTTCGGCCGCGCCGGCCTGACCGAGTTCGACACCCATTACCAGGACCTGCGACTGATCGCGCTGCGCGGCAAGGTCAGCATGCAGCTCGACGCCGAAGTCGACGCCGCTTACCCGCAGCGCTGGATCGGCAAAGTGACCGTGCGCACCGTTGACGGCCGCATGCTGCAGGGCCGCGTTGATGAGCCCAAGGGCGACCCCGGCAACAGCTTGAGCCGCCCCGAAATCGAAGACAAAGCGCGCCGGCTTGCTGCCTATGCCGGCGGCGCCAGCGAGGCCGAGATGACTGCGGTGATCGCCAGAATCTGGTCGCTGGGCGACTGGCCGCAAGTCGGGTACTTGCTGCCCTGATGGGCGGGCGAAGGGCGGGAGCAGGCGCATCTGCGCCACAATCGCCCGATGCAATTTGACCTGCTCGACCTGCGCCTGTTTATCTTCATCGCCGAGGCCTCGAACCTGCGGCGCGGCGCCGAACGGGCCTGCATTTCTGCGGCGGCGGCCAGCACCCGAATCAAACAGCTCGAAGACAGCCTCGGCGCCAAGATGCTCTACCGCAAGCCACAGGGCGTCGAGCTGACTCCCGCCGGCGAAGCGCTGCTGCAGCATGCCAGGCGGGTGCTGCAGCAGGTCGAGCATCTGAAATGCGATCTGCGCGACTTCGCCAGCGGCGTCAAAGGCCATGTGCGGCTGCTGGCCAACACAACTTCGATCACCGGCGCCTTGCCCGGCGCGCTGGCGAGTTTCCTGGCCCGGTACCCCGATGTCAGCATCGACCTGCAGGAGCGGCTGAGCCAGCAGATCGTCCTGGCGATCAAGGAATCCCATGCCGACATCGGCATCATCGCCGGCAATGTCGACACCGATGGGCTCGAGGTGCATGACTTCGCTGTCGACGATCTGGTCGTCGTCGTGCCGGCCGGCCACCGCCTGGCCGGGCAGGCCGGCATGCGGTTTGTCGACACACTCGATTTGCCCCACATCAGCCTGCCCGAAGGCAGCGCCATCGCCGGCTTCCTGCCGCCATTGGCAAGGGCGATGGGCCGGTCCTTGAGCTTTCGCATCCAGGTCTCGAGCTTCGAATCGATCTGCCTGCTGGTCGAAGCCGGCGTCGGCATCGGCATCATCTCGCGCTCATCCGCGCTGCGCCATGCCATGACCATGCAAATCGCCCTGGTGCCGCTGACCGACGAATGGGCCAGGCGCGAACTCAAAATCGTCAACCTCGCCGGCATTCCCCTGCCCCGGTTGGCACAGGATCTGATTCGGCATCTGGCGGGAGTCAGTTGAGCGGGCATTTACCCGTACCCGTACCCGCGCCCACACCCGTAGCCCGCCAAGCAGCGCAGCGGATTGCGGGGCTTTGACAAGTACGAACGATCCCCGCCTTCGGCCCTCCAAGCCAGCCATGCGGGCCACAAACCGACCCCGTAGCCCATCAAGCAGCGCAGCAGATCGCGGGGCTTTGCAAGCCAACCGCCCCGGTCAAGTCGAGCGATCAAGTTTGATTCAAACGAACAAAAAACGCCTCGGCGCTCAGGATAGGCCGATCGAATTCAGGTGCAAGATCCAGCAAATCCTTGTCGCCAGTGACGAGAAAATCGGCCCGACCGACGGCAGCCAATTCGATGAAAATTTGATCATCCGGGTCACGGCACCGCGGCAAGGTTGGCAGATCTGCCGGGATACGGATGACGCGACAACAAGGCAGATAGTCGGCCAACAACTGCTCGCGGTCATCGCTTGATAACTTGAACTTCGGGTAGCCCAAGACACGCATCAACTCGACGATGGTGGCGCTTGAAGCCAGGGGTAGAAATTGCCCGCGCTGCCAGGCCAAGCGCAGCCAGGCAAGTCGGCCACTGGCAAAAACCAACGCCGACAGTACAAGGTTGGTGTCGAGTACGACGATTGGCGGCATGGTTCACCTCCGCTCGCGCGCCCAGGCAAGGGCTGCATCGACATCGGCTTCGCCCAGATCCAGTTCCGCCAATTTGGCCCGGACTGCATCACCAAGCTGAATGCGCACCGGCGTCAGGATGATTTGACCATCACGCACCATGACGTCGAAATATTCCGCTGACGCCACTGCAGCGGTGACGCTCTTGGGCAGCGTCAGCTGATTCTTGGAACTGAGTTTGGCAAGCATTGAGGTCACCGGCAGAAAGTAAGGAATTTTTACTTTAGCATTTTTTTGGTGTCAGAGCGCTCCATGAATCCGATCAGACAACCGGCAGGTCAATAACATTTATGTGATGAATTTTCATGTCGTGCCTGATTGAACACTTCAATGCGGCTGTTCAAGCTGAGTTGGCAAGGTGGCCGGGACCGTATGAAAGAGGTGAAGTGATGGACAACAGCAATACCCTCAAGCCTGTGCCTTTTGACCCCGCAGCGGAGGCAAAGCGCCAGATCGGCGTCGACCCGGCTTTTGGCGCTGCCTGGCATGCACAAGCCGAAGAATTCGCCGTACTCGACGCCTTGCTGCAAGCCAGGCAACGTGCCGGGCTGACTCAAGTGCAGGTCGCGCAGCGTATGGGTGTCAAGCAATCGGCGCTCGCTCGGATCGAGAGCAGCCTGGTTTCCCATACGCACGCACCCTGGCTGACCACGCTGCGCAAATATGCCGATGCGCTGGGCTTCAGGCTTGAGATCAAGCTGATTCCCGCCTGAGCCGATGATCCGCCATCGGTGTTGGACGCCGGCCGTCACCAAGTTCCGGTTACGGATAGGCGACGGATTCAGCGCCTCGTCCCATGCCCCGTAGCCCGCCAAGCAGCGCAGCGGATTGCGGGGTTTTCAGTCGGGGCAGTCGAACCCTGGTCAAGGGCTCAGGGATAGGGATAGACCCCGAACTGCGATGGGCTCAGCTCCTTGTGGGCGGCCAGCAGCAGGGTGAAGTAGTTGGCATGGGTGGTGTCGGTGTCGAGATCCAGCGCGCCAGTAGCACCGGCATAGCTGCCGTCGACATCGCCGCGCAGGACGCCAACCAAGCCGACATGGATATTGCCTGCAGCCGACAGGTCAGCGCTCAAGCTCGGCACTGAACCCGGCAGCAAGTTCGCCTTGCCTGGCACCGTCTGGTCGATCTCATTGAAGAACAACCATTGCGGCGTCGGCGCATCGAGACCGACCACATGCTTGAGCACGCCGATCGCGTCGCTCAGTTCGACCTTGCCGTTGCCGTCATAGTCGGCCGCATAGGCCTGATAGGGCGACAAGGCTTTGCCGGCACCGTTGACATCCAGACCAACGATCATCTTGAGGATCGCGATAGCGTCCTGCAGATT
>CANFIC010000353.1 GCA_947446685.1 Burkholderiales bacterium | reverse complement strand
TGGTGGCGACCGATCCCATCACCAGATTGCCGACCAAGCCATGGCCATGTGAGCCCAATATCAGCAGGTCGAACTTGGTCTTGGCGGCGGTCGCTGCAATCACATCGGCTGCCGAACCAACCTTGTTGAGGAACTCGGCCTCGAGATGCTGCTTGGCGAAAAACGTCCGGACGCTTTTCAATACCTTTTCGCCCTCGTCGGCGTAATAGGATTTCAGCAAACTCCGGTCGATGACCGCTGCAGCGCGCGGCGGGATTGGATTGACTGCATGCAACACCGTGTAGTGATGCGAAGTGCCCAGCCATTCATCGTGGGCAGCCAGATAAGCCAGCATGCGTTTGGTGTAAGCACTGCCGTCGACTGCGACCAGAATTTTCATGGTATTTCCCTTCACTGCAACATCGGTCTCGTTAGTCTGGCATGGGCCAGGAAGAACCGACTGATGAAGGTCAAGCCGGGTCGAAGACTTCGATCAAGGCTTGCGGAGCGAAGCGTGCCGGCTCGCCTTTGCGCAAATGGCCGCGGGCGTTGCAGACCACTCGCGTCGCCCGGTTGGCACCATGTTCGACGCGGTAATCGAACTGGCAATGCAGATGGCCATGCAGCCACAAGCGCGCCATTGGCAACAAGGCTTCGTCATCGTTGCAGAAGCTGGCCGTGCCGGGTTGTTTGCCGAAACGCGGGTCAGCGCTCCGCAGGCTGGGTGCAAAGTGTGTAACCACTACCGTTGCATCCCAATCATTCCCGCATTCGCCCTGCGACAACTCCTGCGCGAGCCAGGCCTGGCAGCGCATCGCTTCTTCGCGGACTGCGGCGGCGCCGAACGCTGCACCATCTCTTGTGGCCTGCATCGCGCGCTGGAAATAGCCGGCAGCTCGCATCGAGCGCACCCGCTCGGCGCTGCCGAAGACGTCAAAGTCGCTCCACCGGGTACTACCCAGGAAGCGAACGCGGCGACCTTGTTCGTCAACGCGCAGCGTGCTGGCATCGTCGAGCAGAATGAAACCCAGCTCATCGGACAGCGCCTGCAGACCGGCCCGCGCCTGGTCAAAATCGCGCCGGTCATATTCGTGATTACCGGGGATGAACAGCACCGGCACCGGCCAGTCGCGAAAGCGCCGCAAACCTTGCCAGCTGCTGTCGACATCGCCAGCCAACACCAGCAGTTCGGCGCCCGCTGCCGGCTCAGGATCGAATTGTTCGGTCTCCAGATGGAGATCCGACAGCAGCTGCAATCGCATCGCTGCAGATCAGCGCTTGGGGCTATCTGTCAGGCCCATTCAGGTCGCCCCATGGCATTGCTTGTACTTGCGGCCCGAGCCGCAATGGCAGGGATCGTTGCGGCCAAGCTTGACGCCGTCGCGGCGGATCGTCTCGACGTGATAGCGCTGCGCTTTGGTCAGGTCGCAGAGGTCGGCAACCGCACCGACCATTTCCTCGATCGCATCGTCCAGATCAGAGAGCGGATGCTCGCGGTCCAGCGTGGCGACGATTTCAATTTCCTCGGCAGTCTCTGCCGGCAGATGCCGGTAAATCCGCGCCTGGGCTGCCATCACCGCATCGTCGTCGATTTCCGACAATTCCGGAAAGCAGAACGAGGCATGCTGGAAACCGGCGACCCAGGGCATCAGCGTGCGCGAAATCAGGCTCATCGCTTCATAGGTGGCGCGTGCTTTGGCCTGTTCGGCATCTTCATCTTCGGGTGGCGCTTCGGGTTCGAGCGGCTCATCGAGATCCAGCACGACCGGGTCGAACCAGCCATCTTCGACCATCGAGCGGTTCAGCGCCCCATGACGTCTCTCGACCAATTCGCGGATGCGCGCCAGCCAGATCGCATCGACATCATCGGGCAACACACCACCGTCGTAGTCGAAGATGTTGGGCAGCCATTCGTCGATCTCGATCAAGCGCGGCTGTACCAGCACGCCGCAAAGATAGCCATCGAGCATGCAGGCGTTCAGCGCCTGCAACGGTGCGGGCGTGGTGGCCAGCAGTTCGTCGAGTTCGGTGAACTCGGAATCAAGCAGATCTGTACTCATCCGCTGATTGTCGCTGCTCCGGCGCTGCCGGCCGCTCATACCGGGTTACAGCAGACTCTCCATCAGCCCTCGTGAGGTGGGTCAAGCACGGAACTAGGGTATACCCTATACTTCGACCATCGGCTCGCGAAGAGCCAGTCAACCGGATCAATCCATGACCGTCGCATCACAAACTTTCGGGCTGTATCGCAATGTCAACCATAGCGGTAGCTTCACGGCCATCGGCGCGCGCCTCTGGCTGCATGTCATCGCCGTAGTCAAGGCGCGCCTCGCTCAGGCTGCGCGGGCGCGTGCGGATCGCGAGTTGCAGTCCCTGGTGTCTGAATATGAAACAGCGATGCCTTCGCTGGCCGCCGAACTTCGCCATGTCATGTCCAGCAAATAACAAAAAAGCCCGCTGAAAGCGGGCTTTTTACTGATGGCGGTTTACCGGCCTTATTCGGCCGCCAAGCGCAGTTCCATCTTGGCCTTGAGGGCCGGCAGCTCGGGCGGCAGGTGGTAGGCGAGTTGCTCGAACAAGGCCGAATGCAGGCCCATCTCGGCAGTCCAGTCGGCTTTGTCAATGCGGGTCGCCGTTTCGAACTGTGCCGGCGTGAAGTCCATGCCTTTCCAGTTGATGTCTTCATAGCGCGGCGTCACGCCGAACGCATGATCATCGCCATGGCCTTGGCCTTGGCCTTCAACCCGGTCGAGCATCCACTTCAGCACGCGCATGTTTTCGCCATAGCCAGGCCAGACGAATTTGCCGTCAGACCCCTTGCGGAACCAATTGACGCAGTAGATCTTGGGCAGCTTGGCGCCTGACTTTTCGCACAGGGCTTGCAGCTTCTTGCCCATGTCCAGCCAATGCTGGAAATAGTCGCTCATGTTGTAACCGACGAAGGGCAGCATGGCGAAGGGGTCGCGGCGCACAACGCCTTGCTGGCCAGCCGCCGCAGCAGTGGTTTCACTGCCCATCGTCGCCGCCATGTAAACGCCTTCGTTCCAGTTGCGAGCTTCGGTCACCAACGGCACGGTGGTCGAGCGGCGACCGCCGAAGATGAAAGCGTCGATCGGCACGCCTTCGGGATCATCCCAGTCGGCGTCGAGCGCCGGGTTGTTTCCGGCTGAAACGGTGAAGCGTGCATTCGCATGGGCGGCTTTGGCACCGGTTTCCTTGCCGATCGCCGGGGTCCAGTCCTTGCCCTGCCAGTCGATCAGATGAGCCGGCGGGGTGTCGGTCAGACCTTCCCACCAGACATCCCCATCGTCGGTCAGCGCGACATTGGTGAAGATCACATCCTTGTGCAGGCTGGCCATGCAATTGGCATTGGTCAGGTTGTTGGTGCCTGGCGCAACGCCGAAATAGCCCGCTTCAGGGTTGATCGCGTAGAGACGGCCATCGGCGCCAGGCTTGATCCAGGCGATGTCATCGCCGATCGTCGTCACCTTCCAGCCCTCGAAGGCCGCAGGCGGAATCAGCATCGAGAAATTGGTCTTGCCGCAAGCGCTCGGGAAGGCGCCGGCAAAATGGTATTTCTTGCCTGCCGGCGAAGTCACGCCAAGGATCAGCATATGTTCGGCCAGCCAGCCTTGGTCGAGGCCCATCTTCGACGCGATGCGCAGCGCAAAGCATTTCTTGCCCAGCAAGGCATTGCCGCCATAGCCCGAGCCGTAGGACCAGATTTCATGCGTCTCCGGATACTGGACGATGTATTTGGTCGCATTGCAGGGCCATTTCACATCGGCCTGGCCGGCTTCGAGCGGAGCGCCCACCGTGTGCACACAGGGCACAAAGTCATGGTCTTCGCCCAGCAGGTCGATCACCGCGCGGCCCATCCGGGTCATCAGGCGCATATTGATCGCCACGTAGGAGCTGTCAGACAACTCGACACCGATATGCGCGATATGCGAGCCCAGCGGGCCCATGCTGAACGGCACGACATAAAGCGTGCGGCCGCGCATGCTGCCCTTGAACAGCGCTTGCTCGCCGGTCTGCAGCAGGCTGCGCATTTCGGCCGGATCGGTCCAGTTGTTGGTCGGGCCGGCATCCTCTTTCCTGGCCGAGCAGATGAAGGTGCGGTCTTCGACTCGCGCCACATCGCTGGGGTCGCTGCAGGCCAGATAGCTGTTGGCGCGCAACTCCGGATTGAGCTT
>CANFIC010000352.1 GCA_947446685.1 Burkholderiales bacterium | reverse complement strand
TCATCATGGCCGCAGTCGACATTGACAACGCGACGCCGGAGCTGCTCGAGCAGTTGCGCGAAACGGTCAGGCGCATCGTGCAGACCGAACCCGGTGCAAGGCTGGCTTGCGTCAGCGTGATGAGGACCGCCCGCATCGGCATGGACGAGTTGACCGACAGGCAAGGCCAGAGCCTGCATGTCAAGCAGTTGATCGCCCTGAAGCATTGGGCCCGACCGATCAACCTGGCCTTGAATCTGGCCGACGGCAGGCTCACCTTCCATGTGCTGGAAGCACCTGACGCAGCCGGTGCCATCATCGAGTTTGCCGCCAAGAACGGCGCCGACCATATCGTCATGGGTGCGCGCGGCGCCTCGGCGCTGCGGCGCTATCTGGGCAGCGTCTCGGCCCAGGTGGTGACGCAGTCTGACTGCACGGTCACCGTGGTGCGCGAACCGGCGCAATGAAAGCTAGGGCCTTGCCTCTCAATGCTTGTGTTCAGCCATCGGCATGCTGCCGAGCTGCCGCACTTCAGCTTTGACCTCGACGCTCTGGCGCTTCTTGTCAGGCCCCTCGAAGACCAGGGTCAAGGGCATCAATGCGCCGGCCTTGGCAGGCTGTTTCAAGTCCATCAGCATCACGTGATAGCCGCCGGGCTTGAGCTCGACCATCTTGCCGGCCGGCAGGTTGATGCCACTGACAGCACGCATCTTCATCGTGCTGCCTTCCATCACCATCTCATGGATTTCAACCAGGCCTGCAGCAGCCGAGCGCACCTCGACCAAGCGGCTGTCGCTGCTGGCCGTCAGTTGCAAAAAGGCCCCGGTGGCCTTTTGCTCGGGCACGGTCGCACGCACCCAAGCCTGGCTGACGGCGACCTGGGCCGCGGCATTCAGGGCCAACAGCAAAGCGGGGAGCAAAAGCAGTTTTTTCATCGCGGGTTCCGGTTCAGGTTCGAGCGATCGTAACTTCTCAGCGCAGCACGAACACCAGCGCCGTCCTTGCCGGCAAGCTGAATTTGCCGCTCGCTGTGTCATATTGCGCTTGCAGCGCCGGGCGCTGGTCGGCTGCATCAGGGCGCAGATGCACCGGATGCAGTTGATAGCCGAGACCGGCCTCGCTCGGCAGCGTCAGACTTTGCGCAGCCTTGTCCACGTTGATGAAATAAAGCAGTTTCTTGAAACCGGCACCGGCATAACCATCGCCATCGATGGCCGCGGCGATCACCACCGGATTTTGTGATTTGCCGACGTTGAGAAATTTCAGCCTTTGCTGGATGTCGTCGGCGCGATCCATGCGCAGCAGCCTGGTGCTGGCGCGGATCCGCAGCAGATCGCGAAACATGTCGCGTGTCCAGGCGATGTCGAGCGGACCCGGTTTGATGGCGGGGTCAGCCAGCAGCGGCTTGAGACGCAGGTATTGATCGCCGTTGTCGCCCTTGGGCGGCAGGCCGATGCCGAAGAAATTGTCCCGATAGCTCCAGTCGAGCCGGTTGAACCAGTCGCCCGAGTCAAAGCTGTTGCGGTCCAGCGATTTCGATCGAAGCAGGTCGATACCCGCGTGAAAGTAGGCAATACCCTGGCTGAAAGCGGTCAAGGCGGCGCCGAGCATCTGCACCCTGGCCCGATCTTCGGCCGAAGTGGCTTGCGGCAGCTTCAGAACGTTGATGTCGAACAGCGTCTGGTTGTCATGGTTGTCGACGTAATTGACGACCTCGCCGGGTTGCGAAACATAGCCGGCTGGTTGGTCACCATAAGCGATCTGGTCCAGGCGCAGGTCCTGGCCCTGCCAGTTCAGCATCTTGTAGCCGCGCAGCGACCCCGCCAGCCCGACACGGATCATGTCGGCAGCCTGCAGCAACTCGCTTTGCGGCCGCTGCCCGGCCAAGGCGTTCGGGTCGTAAACCAGACCATTCAACCAGCCCTGCTTGCTGACCAGGTCGGCGCCGCTGTCGCCGGCGCTGCCGCCACGCGCAGCATCGCGTCCCCGGTCGCTGAAGGTGCCGATACCGCTGCCGTTCAGCGACAGCTGCGAAGCCTGCACAAAGCGTGCGCCATTGGCGATTTCGCCGAAGTTCCAGCCCTCGCCGATCAATTGCACCGGCCGGCCCGCTGCGGCGTTGACGCGCTGTTGCAGCGCCTCCATCGCCACGCGCGGCTGGTGCCCCATCAGGTCGAAACGGAACGAGTCGATCTTGTAATGGCCGGCCCAAAGCACCACCGAATCAATCATCAGCTTTGCCATCATCCGGTGCTCGGTCGCGGTGTTGTCGCAGCAGGTCGAGCGCTCGACCGCACCTTTTGCGTCGAGCCGGTGGTAATAGCCGGGGACAATGCGATCCAGCACCGACTTCTGCTGCTGACCCGATGCGGTCATATGGTTGTAAACGACATCCATGCCGACACGCAGATCAGCGCGATGCAGCGCCTGCACCATCTGGCGGAACTCGATGATGCGGGCGCCAGCGTCGGCCGCGTTGCTCGAATAACTGCCTTCAGGCGCATTGAAGTGGAACGGGTCATAGCCCCAGTTGAAACAATCAGTCGCCGCTTGCGCCATCACCGCCGCCTGCTGCGCTTCGCTGTCGGCTGCAGATCGTGGCACCTCAGGTCTGGTGCACCCCGCTTCAGGAATCGTCGCGATGTCGAAGACCGGCAGCAGATGCACATCGGTCAGGCCAGCCGCCGACAGCGCTTGCAGATGCTGCATGCCCTTGGAGCCGGTTTCGGTGAAAGCCGCATATTTGCCCCGCTTGGATTCGGGCACGCTTGGGTCGCTGATCGAGAAGTCGCGCAGATGCAGCTCATAAATGACCATATCGGTCGCATGCTTGACCCGCTGTGGCCGCTGGCTCGCATCCCACCCCTTCGGCTTCAATGCAGCGGAAGCCAGATCAGCGATATAGCTGCGCTTCGAATCGGTGGTCAGGCTGACCGAATAGGGATCGGTCACCTGATTGCGTACCAGGCCAACGCCAGGCACGAAAACGTCGACCAGATAGCTGTAATACTGGCCGCTCAAATCAGCCGCAGAACGCTTAGCCCAGATCCCCGTCAAAGGATCAAAAGCCATCGCTTCTTCAGCCAGCGCTGCACCATGACCCGTGGCATAGCGACAGAGCGAAACCTTCTGTGCGCTCGGTGCCCAGAGCTTGAACTGCGTGCCCGGCTTGCGCAGGCTGACGCCCAGATCAGTGACCTGTTCAGCCGCAGCATATAAATCATCGATGGCCCCTGCGGCCTGCAGACGCGTGGCGGCAAGCGCCTTGCCATCGGGTCCCTCTTCGACCAGCAGCATTTGCGACTTGTGCAAGTCGGGCAAGCGCCGCAGATCTGCAGCGCGCAAGCTCAGCCGCACGCCATCGCCGATGAACTTGAACTTCCCGGGCTGCGGAATATCGACCCGATCGAGCGGCAATGAAAAGTCAGCTCCGACTATGGCTTGACCCACAATGAACTGCAAAGCTGCCTGCTTCGACACATGCAGTCGGTAAGTCGCACCGGCATGTCCCGGCCATTGCAGCAAGCGGCGGTCCAGCCAATAGGCCTGAGCTTCGATCGCCGGCCCGGCCAGCGGCTGCAGAACCGTCTCGAATCCCGCCCGATCGCAGGCCTCGGTCGCCAGACCTGGCAGCGGCAAAAGCGCTACCAGCCAAGCCATGCCCAACAGCAGCTTTCTTGCGGACATCAAACTTCGCAGTTCCATCCAGGTCTCCTTGTCGACTCCAGCATCGATGATGGTAACAAAACTACATACCTATCGAATTCAACGATTCCACTCATTGATAATTCGTTCTATGCTCTCGCCATGGCAAAGTCTGTAATTTTCCTACATAAAGTCGTTGGCAGGACGTTTCGAAAACAACTGCTGGCGGCCTCGCTGCTGGCCTTGACGGGCTGCGGCGGCGGTAGCAGCCCAGCGGCCAGCATTCCGGTCACGGCTGCATTACCCCTTGTAGACATCAGCAGCGTGACCCTGTCCGACCCAGGCAGCAGCTTGCCCGTCAACTGGCAGCATGGCGCCTTCATTGAAATTTTCGTGCGCAGCTACCAGGACAGCGACGGCAACGGCAAGGGCGATCTGCGCGGACTGATCCAGCGGCTCGATTACCTGCAGGACCTCGGCGTCAAAGGCATCTGGCTGATGCCGGTCAGCAGCAGCTCGGACCATGACCATGGCTATGCGGTGAGCGACTACCGC
>CANFIC010000351.1 GCA_947446685.1 Burkholderiales bacterium | reverse complement strand
GAAGCCAATTTGTGCCGGCGACTCCAGGCCGCTGATCGACTTGAACAATGCTGCCGGGACCACCAACTGGCGCGGCGCGGCCCGACCCAGTTCGCGCAGGATCGGATCGGCACAAGCTTCCTCGGTCAATACCGCCAGCGTCACTGCATGGCCGCGCTGCAGGCAGGCGCGCACCAGATGGTCGCCCTCCAGCCAGATCGAACCCAGCTTGCGATAGGCATTGCCATCCTGGCTGAGCTTGCGCAGCCGCTGCAACAGCGGGTTGTCGCGCGAGGTGATATGGCTGATCGGATTCATCCGCGCGCCAGGATCTCTTGCACCGGACCGAAAGTACGGCGATGCCAGGGTGTGACGCCATGCTCGCGCAAGGCGGCCAGATGCTGGGCGGTCGGATAGCCCTTGTGCTTGGCGAATCCATAGGCAGGATAAATTTCATCCATCTGCAGGCATTGGCGGTCGCGGTGGACCTTGGCCAGAATCGACGCTGCCGAAATGGCCGGCACCTTGGCATCGCCTTTGACAATCGCTTCAGCCGGAACATGCAGCTGCGGCAGACGGTTGCCGTCAACCAGCACCAGGGTCGGTTTGAGGCGCAGCCCCTCGACTGCGCGGCGCATGGCCAGCAGCGTCGCTTGCAGGATGTTCAGCTGGTCGATTTCTTCGACGCTGGCTTCGGCAATGCAGCAGCACAGGGCCCTGGCGCGGATTTCATCGAAGAGGCGCTCGCGCCTTTTTTCAGTCAAGACCTTGGAGTCCGCCAGCCCGGCAATCGGTTTGTCGATATTGAGCATCACCGCAGCGGCAACCACCGGCCCGGCCAGCGGTCCGCGCCCGGCCTCATCGACGCCGACGATCAAGCCCGGCCCATGCCAATGGGCGGGTTGTTTGTCACGCAGCGATGATTTGGGCGATCGCATCGACGGCCTTTTGCGCGGTATCGCAGCGCAGCATCTGATGAATTTGTTCGAACCTTGACTGCACCCGGGCATAACGCGCGCCGTCATCCAGCCAGGCCAGACCCTCGCGGGCCAGTGCTTCAGGCGTGCATTCTTCCTGGATCAATTCAGGCACCAGGAATTCACGCGCCAGCACATTGGGCAAACCGACCCAAGGCTGATAATTACGCCCCTTCATCCGCCACCAGTTCAGGGCATGCATGCGGTAGGCAATCACCATCGGTCGCTTGAACAGCGCCGCCTCCAGCGTGGCGGTGCCGCTGGCCACCAGGGTGATATCACAGGCCGCCAAGGCCTGATGCGCACGACCGTCGAGCAATTGCAGATCGAGCCCGGGGGCCAGCCGCTGCACCAGCGGCTGCAGCAACTCGCCCAAGCCCGGCGCAACCGGCATCACGAAGCGCAGGCCCGGTCTGGCTTGCTGCATCAGCAGGGCGGCGCGCAGCAAGGGAGCGGCGATATAGCGGACTTCGCTGCGCCTGCTGCCGGGCAAGAGCGCCACGACCACCTCGCCGTCGCTCAGACCGAGCGCAGCCCTGGCGGCGGCACGCGGCGGCTGCAGCGGGATCGCGTCAGCCAGCGGATGGCCGACATAGCTGGCCTGGATGCCATGGCTCTGCAGCAACTCGGGCTCGAACGGGAACAGGCACAGCACATGGTCAGCCGCAAGGCGGATCTTCTCGACCCGCTCAGCCCGCCAGGCCCAGATCGAGGGGCAGACAAAGTGCACGGTCTTGATCCTCGCCGCCCGCAGCCTGGTTTCAAGCCCGAAGTTGAAGTCAGGGGCGTCGACGCCGATGAATGCGGCCGGCGGATCTTGCAGCAGACGCTGCGCCAGGCGGCTGCGAATCGCCAGCAACTCGCGCAGATTCAGCAAGGCGTCGACATAGCCGAAGACCGACAATTTATCCTGCGGCCACCAGGACTCGAAACCCAGGGCGGCCATGCGCGGGCCACCAATGCCTTGTGCCATCAGGCCGGGCCAGCGCTGCTTCATGCCGCCGAGCAGCAAGCCGGCCAGCATGTCGCCAGAGGCCTCGCCGGCCACCATGCCGAAACGTGGCGCGTGATTGGCCGACATCAGCGCCTTCAGCGCACGATGCCGCGCTGCGCAGCAGCGAGGAAATTCAACATCAGGTCAATGTCGGCATCGGCATCCACCTGCTGGCCGCGCAAATCCCCGATCGACGCCACCGCCTGCTCGAGGGCCAGCGAAGAACGGTAGAGGAGCTTGTGCATTTGCCGGATCACGGTGATGCGCTCCGGGCTGTAGCCGCGCCGGCGCAGACCGACGACATTGACCGCCCGCACGCTCAGCGGATTGCCGTCTACCGTCATGAAAGGCGGCACATCCTGCGCCACATGGCCCTGGAAGCCGATCATCGCGTGGGCGCCGATCTTGACGAACTGGTGCACGCCGCTAAGGCCACCCACCGTTGCCCAGTCACCGACATGCACATGCCCTGCCAAGGTCGCGTTGTTGGCCAGCACGGTGTGATTGCCAAGGCGCACGTCATGGGCTACATGCACATAGGCCATGATCCAGTTGTCCGAGCCGATCCGCGTCACGCCTTCATCCTGCACGGTGCCCAAATTGAGCGTGCAAAACTCGCGGATGGTGTTGCGGTCGCCGATTTCCAGCGCCGTCGGCTCGCCGGCATATTTCATATCCTGAGGCGCTGCACCGATCGAGTTGAACTGGAAGATGTGGTTGTTTTCGCCGACGGTGGTCAAGCCTTCGATCACGCAATGCGGGCCGACCGTTGTGCCCGCGCCGATGCGCACCTGGGGGCCGATCAGCGTGTAGGCGCCGACGCTGACCGAACTGTCGAGCCAGGCTGCCGGGTCGACGATGGCGCTGGGATGAATCAATGCCATGAGTGCCTCAGGCGTCGATGCGCCGCATCGTGCAGATCAACTGGGCTTCAGCGGCCAGGACCTTGTCAACCCAGGCCTTGCCGGTAAATTTGTAGATGCCGGCCTTGGTGCGGTCGAGCGTGACGTCGAGCAGCAACTGGTCGCCAGGCTCGACCGGTCGCTTGAAGCGCGCCGCATCGATGCCGGCGAAGTAGACGATGGTCTGGTCGTCGAGTTCGGTGCCGGTGCTGTCCAGGGCCAGCAGCGTCGCCGCCTGGGCCATGGCCTCGAGAATCAGCACGCCAGGCATGACCGGCCGATGCGGGAAATGGCCGACAAAATAGGGCTCGTTGATGCTGACGTTCTTCAGCGCCAGGATGCGTTTGCCTTTTTCGATCTCGATCACGCGATCGACCAGCAGCAGCGGGTAGCGATGCGGGAGTTTTTTCAGTACCTGGTGGATGTCCATCATGGTGAAATCTTCTTTTCTAGCGCACGCAAGCGATCACGCATTGCATGCAGTTGGCGCAATGTGGCAGCGTTCTTCTCCCAGTTCGAATTTTCGTCGAAGGGGAAGACGCCGCTGTACTGGCCGGGCTTGTTGATGCTGCGGCTGATGACCGTCGCAGCCGAGACATGGACATGGTCAACCAGTGACAGATGACCAAGGATGATGGCGCCGCCGCCGACGGTGCAATGCGCGCCAATCGTCGCGCTGCCGGCGACGCCAGCACAACCGGCCATGGCCGTATGCGCGCCGACATGGACGTTGTGGCCGATCTGGATCAGGTTGTCGAGCTTGACGCCGTCTTCCAGCACGGTGTCACCCAGTGCGCCACGGTCGATGCAGGTATTGGCACCGATTTCGACATCGTTGCCGATCACGACAGCGCCGAGTTGTTCGATTTTTTCCCAGCGCCCCTGCGTCGGCGCGAAGCCGAAGCCGTCGGCGCCGATGACAGCACCGCTGTGCACAATACAGCGCTCGCCAATGCGGCAGTCATGCCCCAGGGTGACGCGCGCCGCCAGGCGGCTGCCGGCACCTACGACTGCATTGCGCTCGAGCACGCAATGCGCGCCGATGCGCGCGCCCGCACCGATCATCACGTCAGCCTCGATAACTGCCAGCGGGCCGACATCGACGCCCTCGGCAAGCTGGGCCGAGGCATCGATCACGGCGCTCGGGTGGATGCGGACTGGGACGACAGGGCGCGTCCTGCTGACCCACCATTGGGTCAAACGGGCAAAGTACAGATAGGGGTCGGGAGTGATGATGGCAGCGCCGCGGGCTGCTGCAAGCTCTGCGAACTCGGGCGCGACGATCACGCATCCGGCAAGACTGACTGGCAATTGCGCCCGGTAGCGGGGATTGGCCAGAAAGCTCAAGGT